>JBKOYJ010000121.1:0-23095 GCA_046725345.1 Actinomycetota bacterium
ACGGCATCCAGGTCGAGCTCGGCGACGCCTACGGCGGCGAGCGGCGGCGGCTCGTGTTCTCGCTTCACGTCCCGAACCTCGCGTCCCTAGGCCCGGCCAAGGTCGCCGACCTCCTCCTGCGCTACGTCTCCGTCGGCGACGAGATCACGCAGCACGAGCTGACGATCCCGGTCGCGGTGAACCTCGTCTCCGCGGACGAGGCGGCCGCGGCGGCGCCCGACCTCGCCGTCCGCGAGGAGGTTCTGCTGCTCAAGGCCGCGAAGGCGCGCGACGACGCGATTCAGCACGCCGACCAGGGCGACTTCCCCGGAGCGGAGGAGGTGCTGGAGCGCACGGCTCGCGAACTGCACGCTGCCGGGCTGGACGCCGAGGCGGACGCGCTCTATGAGCTCCGGCCGGCCGTCGCGCCGGCGAGCTACGACGCGGGCGCGCGCAAGCGGCTCCACTTCGAGTCGAGAGTGCGGCGGAAGCGCAGGGGGTCGTGACGTGGAGGAGCGCACCGTCGCCCTCCTCGAACAGATCGCCGAGCTGCTCGCTTGGATCGAGCGCGAGCTCGCCCGAGCCAACGAGCAGCTCGGCGACATCCGGAACGCGCTCTACTCGTAGATGCGGCTGCTCTGGCTCGTGACCGTCGGCCTGCCGCTGAGCCTGGCGCTCAACGTGCTCGGCGTCCTTTTCTGCCTCACGATCGTCGGCATCCCGCTCGGCCTCACGTGCTTACAGCTCGCCGGCCGCGTGCTGACCCTCCGCTGAGCGAAGGGCGCGCAAGCGGTAGCTTCGTCGCGTTGGACACTGTCGCGCGCTACCGCGGCGCGCTCCTGGGCCTCGCCGCCGGCGACGCTCTCGGGACGACGGTCGAGTTCCGGCCTCCGGGGACGTTCGAGCCGGTCACTGACATCGTTGGCGGCGGCCCGTTTCGGCTCGAGGCCGGCCAGTGGACCGACGACACGTCGATGGCGCTGTGCCTCGCCGAGAGCCTGATCGAGCGCCGAGGCTTCGACGGGCACGACCAGATAAGCCGCTACGTGCGCTGGTACCGCGAAGGGCATCTCGCCTCGAACGGCCGTTGCTTCGACATCGGGAACACGGTCCGCGCCGCGCTCGAGCGCTTCGAGCGGACAGGCGAGACCAACGCCGGCTCGACGGACCCGCGATCTGCCGGCAACGGCTCCCTGATGCGCCTCGCGCCAGTGCCACTCTTCTTCTCGCGCGACGTCGAAGCGGCGATCGCGCGGGCCGCCGACAGCTCGCGAACTACGCACGGCGTCGCGACCGCGGTCGACGCGTGCAGGTCCTGCGCGGCGCTCCTCGTCGGCGCCGTCGACGGGCGCTCCAAGGTGGAGCTGCTCGATGATTCGTACTGGCGGTGGGTCGACTCCACGACGAGATCGCAGAGATCGCGGCCGGATCGCTCAAGCGCCGTGAGCCGCCGGAGATCCGCGGCAGCGGCTACGTCGTCCACACGCTCGAGGCGGCGTTGTGGGCGCTCGATCGGAGCGACGACTTCGGCTCGCTCCCTCGCCACGAGATGGCGGTCGAGCCAGCCTCTCGCGGGCGTCGCTACTCAGATTTATCTGATACCGTGCCGTCCCGTGACGAGGATGACAGCCACCGAGGCGGCCCGCTCGTTTTCGGACGTGCTGAACCGGGTGGCAGCCGGCGAGGAGATCGAGATCCAGCGGAACGGCGCCCCCGTCGCGGTGCTTACGCCGCCACGCCGGTCGAGGCTCGTCTCGGCGGAGCGGTTCCGCGAGCTGATGGCATCGCTCCCGCGGGTCGACGACGACTTCGCGCGCGACGTGAGGGACGCTCGCACGAGCGTCGGACCGCCGGAGCCGCGCTGGCCCTCCTGATCGACACGAGCGTCCTCGTCGAATACGAGCGCGGCGGCACGGCCATCGAGGCGCTCGCCGGCGAAGAGGAGCGCGCGATCAGCGTCGTCACGGTCAGCGAGCTCCTCCAGGGCGTCCACCGCGCGCGAGGCGCTCGGCGGACACGACGCGCCGCAGCGGTGGAGCAGATCCTGGCGACGTTCGAGGCGGTCCCGATCACCGAGCCGGTCGCACGCGTCCACGCGGACGTGTGGGCGCGGCTCCTCGCACGGGGCGAGGCTGTCGCCGCCCATGATCTCTGGATCGGGGCGACCGCGCTTGCGCACGGCTTTGGCGTGGCAACCCTCGACACCGGTCACTTCCGGCGCATCCCGGGTCTTCGCGTCGTCGCGCCGTAGGAGATCGCCGACCGCGCTGCGCGAAGGAACGCCGCGCGTAACGAGCTCGCCGCAGGGAAGGACGCGCAGCCGTGGCACGCGCGCGCCGTTCGCGAGGAGGACCGCACCCGCGCTGGCTCCCGCCGATCGGCGAGATCGCGGACGCCTTCCGCGAGCACGAGCTGTTCGTCTTCGCCTCCGCGCTCGCCTACCGCGTGCTCGTCTCGCTCGTTCCCCTGACGCTGCTTGGGTTCGCGCTCCTCGGGCTGCTCGGGCGCGAGAACGTGTGGCGCGACGAGCTCGGCCCGGCGCTCCAGGATCGGGTGACCTCCGCCGTCTACCGAGCGATCGACGACACGGTCGAGCGCATCTTCAGGAACGAGGCGTGGACGCTGCTCGTCTTCGCGATCGCGCTCACCCTCTGGCACGTCGCGCGCGCGATGCGCGTCGTGATGAAGGCGATGAACGCGATCCACGCGGTCCGCGAGGAGCGTTCGCCGCGGAGGCTGATCGTCACGGACGTTGCGCTCGCCGTCGTCCTGATCGTCTCGCTCACCGGCTCGTTCCTGCTCGTCGTACTGCTTCCTCGGCTCGTGCACGGAGGGGCGGCGTCGACTGTGTTGAAGCTCGTCGCCTGGCTCGGCGCGAGCGTCGTCATCGCGGTCGCGCTCGCGATCCTCGTGCGGTACGCGCCGGCGGAGCGGCCGGAGACGCGGTGGGCGAGCGCCGGGTCACTCCTGGTCGTCCTGACGTGGGTCGTGACGACGGCGATCTTCGGCTGGTGGGCCGGCTCCGTCGCGAACTACAAGAGCGCCGTCGGGACGCTGGCGGCGTTCCTCGTCCTCACGACGTATCTCCTGGTCTCGACGACGATCTTCCTCGTCGGCGTGCAGCTCGACGAGCTGGCGCGAAAGCGCGAGCGCTAGCCGCCGATCCGACCGCTCGCTGACCCGCGGATCAAGGTGCCGCCTCGCCGCCAGACGATTGCGGTCAGCGGCCGCTCACGGGGGCGCATGCCGAGGCACCGGCTCCACGCGACGTACGTCGACCACCAGATCCCGGCCCGCGGGTGCGTCAACGCGAGCCGGCGCAGGAGCTCGACGTGATACGTGTGGTAGCTCGTCGTGGCGGCGGCGCCGCCAAGCGAGCAGCGCGACCAGCAGCCGAGCTCGAAGCGCGGCAGCAACGCACGCGCCGCTCTGTACATCGCGGCGGCAGGCGCGCGGGCGCGGCGTCGGCACCACGACGATCGGCGTCGGCGCCGACTTCGACGAGGACCTGCTCGAGGCGATGGCCGACGCGGGCGGCGGCAACTACCACTACGCGGAGACGCCCGACTCGGCGCCGGCGATCTTCGCGAGCGAGTTCGACGCGCTCTCGCGGCTCGTCGCGCGGAACGTGGCCGTCGAGATCCGGCCGGCGCCCGAGGTCGAGGTGATCGAGCTCCTCAACCGCTACCCCGCCGTTCCCGTCGCGGACGGGCTCCAGGTCGAGCTCGGCGACGCCTACGGCGGAGAGCGCCGACGGCTCGTATTCTCGCTCCACGTCTCGCACCTCGCCGCGCTCGGGCCGGCGAAGGTGGCCGACCTCGTCCTGCGCTACGAGTCGGTCGGTGACGAGATCGCGCAGCACGAGCTGACGATCCCCGTGACGGTCAACCTCGTCTCCGCGGACGAGGCCGCAGCGGCAGCGCCCGACCTCACCGTGCGCGAGGAGGTGCTGGTGCTGAAGGCCGCGCAGGCGCGCGACGAGGCGATCCGGCGAGCGGACGAGGGCGACTACCCCGGGGCGGACGACGCGCTGAAGCAGACGGCCTTCGACTTGCGTGCGGCCGGCCGTATCGACGAGGCCAACGCGCTCGACGAACTGCGGCCCGCGGTCGCGCCGGCCAGCTACGGCGCCGCCACGCGCAAGCGGCTGCACTTCGAGTCGAGCGTGCGGCGCAAGCGCGCTCGATAGCTCGGCGCCCTCGGCACAGCGCGTAATGAGGTTCGAGCCGGGAAGGACGCGCTGCCGTAGGGCGCGATCTCCGTCTGCGAGCAGGATCGGTGCCCCCTTCGCCGAGATCGCCGCCGAGCCGCATGAGAAGCGTTCGCCGCAGCCCGAGGAACGCCGCGTCGGCCACGCGTAAGCGCGGGCGTTAGCCTCGTTCGGTCGGCGAAGGGCCGGAGAGCACGTCGACGACTTCGAACGCGCGGACGCCTAGGATGCCGCCGCAATGACGCCGGAGCAGCTCGCAGAGCTGACCGCGTGGGCCCGGAAGGTTCGGGCCGAGAGCGCCTCGCCCGAGGCCCGTGCCGCCGCGCGCGCGATCCTGATGCTCGCCGAGGAGGTGGAGAGCCTCCGCCGGACGGCCCAGTCGCGTCGCGACGACGAGCCGCCACCGCCGAGCGCGGCGCGGGCACTCGCCGAGCGGCTTCGCCGCCCCGACACGCTCGACGAGGGCCGCGTCCACGAGGCGCGCGCCCCCGAGACCGCCGCATCGCGGGAGCGCGTCGCGTCGACGCCGCACGACGAACGATCGCCGCAGGAGGAACGGATCCGGCGCGAGCGACGCGCGCGCCGTGAGGAAGAGCAGCGCAGGCGACGCTCACATCGGAAGCGCGTCGCCATGATCGTCGTCCCCGCCGTGGCACTCGCTGCCGGTACCTACGCCGGCGCCGCTCGCGTCGCCACGCCCGACGTGGATGCGCACGGGCCGTCCGATCGGCTGGTGGCGGCGGCGCAGCTCCCGCGGCTCGCGTTCTGGGCGCGCGCCAGCGAAGGCGTGCTCGAGCGACTGCGCTGGACGGTCGATGGCCGCGACGTGAGCGAGCAGACGACGCTGGCCGGCGATCGCGCCGTCCTCGACGGGCGCCGACTCTCTGACGGCGACCATACCGTCTCGGTCGAGGCGAGCGGACCCTTCCCGGGAGCGGACAGCAAGACGACCTGGCGGCTAACCGTCGACACTCGACCTCCTGCGCTGCGAGTCGCCGCGCCCGTCGTCACGAAGGGACGCCCCGTCCGCCTTGCCGGCCGGACGGACGCCGATGCGACCGTCGCGGTCGAGGGGAAGGCGCTCGCTGTCCGCGACGGCGCCTTCACCGTCGCCTATGCGTCCGTTCCGTCCCGGCCGCTCGCACTCGCCGCGAAAGACCCGGCCGGAAACGTCGCGCGGCGGACGTTGCGGATCCGGCTACTCCCCCGCCGTCCGCCGGTTCGGCTGCGCGGCGTTCACGTGACCGCGTTCGCGTGGGCCACGCCGGCGCTCCGCCGCGGAGTGCTCGACCTCATCGACCAGGGGCGGATCAACGCCGTCGAGCTCGACCTCAAGGACGAGGCCGGCATCGTCGGGTTCGGCGCGGACATCGCTGCCGGACGGCGCGCCGGCGCCATCAGGGACGTCTACGACCTCGGCTCCGCCGTGCGCGTGCTCCACGCCAAGGGCGTGTGGGTGATCGGGAGGCTCGTCGCCTTTCGCGACCCGCTCTACGCGGGAGCGGCGTGGGGTGCGGGACGACGCGCCGAGGTCGTGCAAACGCCCGGCGGTGGGCCGTACGCCGGCTATGGCGGCTTCACGAACTTCGCCAACTCGGCGGTCCGCCACTACAACATCGACGTCGCACGCGTAGCCGCCGCAGCTGGGGTGGACGACATCCTCTACGACTACGTGCGTCGTCCGGACGGCCCGCGCGCGTCGATGGTGTTCCCCGGCCTGCGCAGGACGCCCGAGGAGTCGATCGCCTCGTTCCTGAGGGAGACCGCACGCGCGCTGAAGCCGTACGACGTCTTCCTCGGCGCGTCGGTCTTCGGCGTGGCGGCGACCCGCCCGCGCGAGGTGGCACAGGACATTCGCGCGATGGCGCGCGAGATCGACTACATCGCGCCGATGGTCTACCCGTCGCACTGGTCGCCGGGCGAGTACGACGTCGCGAGCCCTAACGCACAGCCGTACGAGATCGTGCGCCGGTCGCTCGAGGACTTCGTGCGGCAGACGGACGGAGCGGGCGCGCGAGTGGTTCCGTGGCTGCAGGACTTCTCGCTCGGTCGCGCCTACGGACCCGCGGAGGTGAGAGCGCAGATCCGCGCCGCCCGTCACACGGGACTTCGCGAGTTCATTCTCTGGGACCCGCTCGTCACGTACACGGCCGACGCGCTCGACCGCGGCGCGGCGAGACTGAAGCCGGGTCGCACGGAGACGCCGGCGACGTCGCCCGCCCCGAGCCAGCGGCCAGCCGGTCGTGCGGCGGCCGTGCGCGCGAACGAGCTCGGCGCGGTTCCGGTGCTGATGTACCACCAGATCCGCGCCGACGGCGGCGGCGACTACGACCTGACGCCCGCCGAGTTCCGACGCGAGCTCGAGCAGCTGTACCGCGAGGGCTACCGACCCGTTCGTGCCGTCGATCTCGTCACCGGGCACCTCGACGTTCCGGCCGGGAAAAGCCCGGTCGTCCTCACGTTCGACGACTCGACGAAGGAGCAGCTCGCGTACGCGGCCGACGGGCGCGTGAAGCCGGATACGGCCGTCGGGATGATGCTCGCGTTCGCCCGCAAGCATCCGGACTTCAAGCCGGCGGGGACGTTCTTCGTCAACCGAGAGCCCTTCGGCGGCGTTCGCCAACGCGGCGCGATGCTGCGCTTTCTCGTCAGGTCCGGCTTCGAGATCGGTAACCACACCGACGACCACATTCCGTTCGACCGGAAGGACCCCGTCGGCGTTCAGCGCGCGCTCGTCCGGGGGAAGCGCATCATCACGCGGGCGGTCCCCGGCGCGGCCGTGCGGACGATGGCGCTCCCCCTGGGCGTCCAGCCGCGGCCCCGCTCACTCGCGCTGCGGGGCCGCTGGGACGGCGAGTCCTATCGGAACGAGGGCGTCTTCCTCGTCGGCGCCGGCCCCGCGCCGTCGTCGTTCTCGCGCGCGTGGCGGCCGGCGGCGATCCCACGGATCAAGACTGGCCCCTGGCACGGCGGCGCGCCGGACTTCGCGAGCGGCTTCTGGCTCGACGTCCTGCGGCGTCACCCCGAGCGGCGGTACGTCTCAGACGGTGACCCCTCGCGCATCTCGTTCCCGCGGGCGCTGAGTCCGCGCCTCGCACCGCGCTTCCAGGCACGGGCGAACCCGTACTGACGCCTCTCTCGCGGACGGCGGGGACGCGAGGGCAAAGGCGGCGGGCGTGGTACGCGAGCGAACCTTCGACCAAGCCGCCGTCTGCTCGCGCCTCTTCTCGACGACGATCGACCGGGCGCGAAGGAGCCGGTCTGGGAAGTAGCGGAAATTCGGCGCCGGAGGTCTCAGATTTATCTGATACGCTGGGGCAGTGACGAAGATGACGGCCACCGAGGCGGCTCGCTCCTTCTCGGATGTCCTGAACCGCGTCGCCGCTGGCGAGGAGATCGAGATTCACCGGAACGGCGCTCCAGTTGCCGTGCTGGCGCCGCCGCGCGGAGCGAGGCTCGTCTCGGCGGTGCGGTTCCGTGAGCTGATGACCTCGCTGCCGCGCGTCGACGACAACTTCGCGCGCGACGTGCTCGACGCGAGGGCGAGCGTCGGGCCGCCGGAGCCCCGCTGGCCCTCCTGATCGACACAAGCGTCCTCGTCGAGTACGAGCGCGGCGGCTCTGCGATCGAGGCGCTCGCCGGTACCGAGGAGCGCGCGATCAGCGTCGTCACGGTGAGCGAGCTCCTCCAGGGCGTTCACCGCGCACGAGGCGCTCGACGAACACGACGCGCGGCCGCCGTGGAGCAGATCCTGGCCACGCTCGAAGCGATTCCGATTACGGAGCCGGTCGCGCGCGTCCACGCAGAGGTCTGGGCGCGGCTACTCGCGCAAGGGAAGGCGGTCGCGGCTCACGATCTCTGGATCGCAGCGACGGCGCTTGCCCACGGCTTTGGCGTGGCAACGCTCGATGCGCGTCACTTCGCCCGCATCCCGGGTCTCCGGGTCGTCGCGCCGTAAAGGTGGATGAGCCACCTCAGCTGGTCGCGCGCATTCGCGCCGTTCGCGTCATGGCCAGAGGTCGCTGTCAGGGTGCAGGTCGAGCCGGCCGCCGTTTCGACACTCCCGAGCGCGATAGCGAGGGGGAAACCAGACGTACCAACGCTTCCAGTAGACCGTCGCCAGGTACCGCCCTTCGCTAGCCGAGCGTCCGAGCAGGCGGGCGGCTCGTGCCGTCGACTGCACGCCGTAGCACTGGGCGAGCGCCTCGTTCCCCACGCCCGAGACGTGTTGTGCCTCGTGCGCGAGCGTCTCCAGCGACCAGGACAGCGCATCGACCGGCTGAGCACGCAAGATCGGCTTCCGATCCTCGGCCAGCTGGGTCAGCTTCGCGCAGACCTCCGGCGACAGGTGGACGGCACTCCGGTCGGGCGACGTGTACGCCCGCCATGGCCCGAGGACGACCCCCCAGCGGCGTTCGAGCTCGCTCGTTCGGCGCTTCCAGTCGGCGCGTGACCAGCAGCGAACCTCCGCTCCGACGCCCGCGAGGACGGAGACGACGTGGGTGAGACGTGGGTCGATCCGACTCTCGGCGGTGCTCACGTCGAGCGCGCGTAGACGGCCGTGCTCGGTGCTGCGCGAGCCCGCCGCGGCCGAGCGGGTTCCGGGCGGCCCCAAGGCGTACGTTGCCGCAAACGCGACGATGTTCAGGGCCCCGAACGAGACGAGCCCGATGAGCAGGAGCCGCCGAACGCGCTTCATGCCGCGGAGATCGCTCCCATCCGCCCTTCATCGTCGCACCGGCACCGCTTCTGAACACTCGGCTCGGTTCGCGGCAAAACGCACTGTGCGTGACGACCCCTCAGCGGGGAAACGCACAGCGGAGTCGTGCTACCCGCCAGTCGAGCGCCCACCGCAGCGACCGCGGACCTCCTTTCGGGTCCGTGCTTTCTCGAGTCGGGAGCGCGCACAGCTTCAAGAATGCGTGCAATCGCGGCATAACGGATCCGGCGATCGGCGCTACGCTGTAACGAAATCGTCGCTTCGGGGGAGAAGTGTCGCATCAGTGGACCGGGCACCTGCGGCATTCAGGGGCGACGGACGCGTGCGAGCGAACACGCGCCGTCGGCACGTCTGAGCGAGCGGTTCTCGAGGACCGGACCGGACGCCGCGGCCGCTGGATGCGCGTTGCGGGCATAGGCGCATCCCTGCTCCTCGTCGCGTGGCTGTGCGCCTTCGCAGTGAGCGGTCTCGGCTTGACGCCCGGAGGAGGCTCGTTCCTCGGGAGCCTGGCGCTTCCGAAGACGTCGAAGCCGCTCGCCGGCGATGCTCATCGCCCCGCGCCTCGACAACGACGCTCGGAGCCTCGCCGAGCTCCGGCGGCCTCCGCGCATCGGCGTGACCAGGCGCCGGTGAGAGAGGCTGCTCGCGCTTTCGCGCGCGAGACCAGAGCGGCCCACCAAAGCTCCGGCGTTAGCGCGCCCTCCCGGTCAACGGCGCCGAGAGTACGCGTCGGCGACTCGCGCCGCGCCTCGACACGGAAGCCCAGAATCGAGCCGCAGCCCAGCGCCGACGGCCCCCCGGCGCACGAACTCCCGACCGAGGCGTCGCCGGCGCCGCAGCCGCCGCCGAGCCAGACCGAAAGCGCTCCGCCGCCCGCGCCTCCCGCAGTCGCTCCCCCACCCCCGAGCCCTCCCCCTCCGCCGCCGCCACCGCCGGCTCCCGCTCCACGTCCGAACCCGTATCACCTGCCCGAGATCGTCCTTGACGTCCTGGATCCGCCCAAGCCGGCGGGGAGCCCATGAGGGCCGAGAGGAGCGCGCGGCCGCGGAGGCGGCGGTTTCGCTGGGCACTCATGACGCTGTGCCTAGCTGTCGTCTTGATCGCGATGCTCTTCGCGGGCGTCGCCACGCACACGATCGGCCTCTCGTCCGAGCCGCACCCGACCGGCCCGCAGTGGGCGCCGCTCGCCCACGCGCAACCGCTGCTCGCCGAACGACACGGACGACTCGTGTCGATCGAACGCTCGCCGGGGCGGCGAATCGCGTTGACATTCGACGACGGCCCGGACCCGCACTGGACGCCTCGGATCGCGAACGTGCTCGCGCGCCACCGAGTGCCGGCGACGTTCTTCGTCGTGGGCAGCCAGGCGGCGAGCCACCCCGAGGTCGTCCGCATGCTCGTCCGCCAAGGCTTCGAGCTCGGGAACCACACGTTCACGCACGTGCAGCTGACCGCGACGCCGGCGTTCCACGCGCGGCTGCAGCTCGACCTGACGGAGGCGGTGCTGGCCGGCATCACCGGACGCTACGCCCGCTTCATGCGCCCGCCGTACTCGGGCACCCCGGACACCGTGACCGCGCCGCAGATGCGAGCGCTCGCCAAGATCGCCGGGCGCCGGTACATCGTCGCGCTCGCGAACTACGACTCCAAGGACTGGAAGCGGCCGGGCGTCGGCGAGATCGTGACGAATGCGACGCCGAAGGGACGGCGCGGCGGCGTGATCATGTTCCACGACGGCGGCGGCCGGCGCGCCCAGACGGTGGCGGCGCTCGCCAAGCTGATCCCGCGCCTCAGGGAGCGCGGCTTCCGCTTCGTCTCGCTGACCGAGCTGAGCGGCATCCCCTACGACGTCGCGTACCCGCGCGCGACGAGCGGCGAGCGACGGCGGGCGGCGCTCTTCGTCTGGGGCATCCGATCGGCGCTCTTCGTCACGGCGCTGATCACGGCGCTGCTGATCGGCGTCGGCATCCTCGTCGGCGTGCGTGTGCTGATGGCCGCCGGGCTCGCGGCCTACCACGCGTGGACAACGCGCTCGCAAGCCGTGCTCGGACCCTACCGTCCCTCGGTCTCCATCGTCGTCCCCGCGTACAACGAGGAGCTCGTGATCGAGCGCACTCTCCGCTCGCTCGCGGCAAGCGACTATCCGACGCTCGAGATCGTCGTCGTCGACGACGGCTCGACGGACGGGACGGCCGCGGCGGTGGAGCGGCTGACGAGCGACCGAATCCGCCTCCTGCGCCAGCGGAACGCGGGGAAGGCAGCCGCCCTCAACACGGGCATCCGTGCGAGCTCGGGTGAGGTCGTCGTCATGGTCGACGCCGACACGCTCTTCGAATCGGAGACGCTGTCGCGCCTGGTTCAGCCGCTCGCCGACCCCAATGTCGGAGCCGTCTCGGGCAATACGAAGGTCGGCAACCGGCGCACGCTGATCGGCCGCCTGCAGCACATCGAGTACGTAGTCGGCTTCAACCTCGATCGGCGGATGTACGACGTGCTCGGCTGCATGCCCACGGTCCCCGGTGCCGTGGGCGCCTACCGGCGTGACGCGCTCGAGGCGGTCGGGGGAGTCTCGGGGGCGACTCTCGCCGAGGACACCGATCTCACCCTCGCGATCGGACGCCGCGGACTGCGGGTCGGCTACGTCGCAAGGGCGCGCGCGTGGACCGAGGCGCCGTCGACGCTCCGCGGGCTGTGGCGACAGCGCTACCGCTGGTCGTTCGGCACGATCCAGGCCGTCTGGAAGCACAACCGGGCGATCGTCAGCCGCGATCGCCGAGAGCGCCGGATCGGGCGCCGCGTGCTTCCGTACCTGATCACGTTCCAGATCCTGCTCCCGCTGGCGGCGCCGCTCGTCGACCTCGTCACGCTCTACGGCGCGATCTTCACCGACGCGACAGCCGTCCTCGGCTTCTGGATCGCGTTCAACGCAATGCAGCTCTGCCTTGCGGTCTTCGCCTTCCGTCTAGACGGGGAGTCCGTGCGATCACTCTGGGCGCTGCCGCTCCAGCAGTTCGTCTACCGCCAGCTCATGTACCTGGTGATCGTCGAGTCGGCGATCAACGCGCTCGTGGGCACGAGCGCGGGCTGGCTGCACGTCCAGCGGACGGGCGACGTCGAGGTCGAGACGGTCGGCTGAAGCTTCCGGGCGGCGGCGTCTCAGTCGGCGACGGCAGCGGTGCGCTCGAACGCACGGAGACCATCCGCTCCACCGGCGCGTCGCCGAGCGCCTGCCGGCCAGCGCTGCAGCGAGCGGCGTGCTTGCAGGCGAATTCTCAGCGAGTACTGTCTGAGGGCGGATGGTCTGTCCGTCGTGCGCCACCGAGAACCCGCCCGGCCAGAAGTTCTGCGGCGAGTGCGGGACGGCGCTCGCGGCGTCGTGCCCGTCCTGCGGGACGCAGAACGCGCCCGAGCAGAAGTTCTGCGGCGAGTGCGGGACGGCGCTCGGCGCACTCCCCGCCGCGAACACGCAGGCCGAGCCGGCGTCCGAGCGCCGCCTCGTCAGCGTGCTCTTCGCGGACGTCGTCGGCTTCACGTCGCTCTCGGAATCGCGTGACTCCGAGGAGACGCGCGAGCTCCTCTCGCGCTACTTCGACACCTGCCGCACGCTGATCGAGCGCTACGGCGGAACGGTGGAGAAGTTCATCGGCGACGCGGTGATGGCCGTCTGGGGCGCGCCCGCGGCGACCGAGGACGACGCCGAGCGGGCGGTCCGTGCCGCGCTCGAGCTGGTCGCAGCCGTCGAGGCGCTCGGCGACGAGGTCGGCGTTCCCGAGCTCAGTGCCCGCGCCGGCGTGCTCACCGGCGAGGCGGCCGTGACGCTCGGCGCCCAGGGCGAAGGCATGGTCGCGGGCGACCTCGTCAATACGGCTTCGCGGGTCCAGTCCGCGGCGCCCCCGGGCGCGGTCTACGTCGGCGAGGCGACGCGCCGCGCGACGGAGCAGGCGATCGTGTACGAGCAGGCCGGCGACCACGAGCTGCCCGGCAAGTCGGGCCTCGTGCCGCTCTGGCATGCCCTCCGAGTCGTATCCGGCGCCCGTGGCGCGCTCAAGGCCGAGGGACTCGAGGCGCCGTTCGTTGGCCGTGAGCGGGAGCTTCGTCTGCTCAAGGAGCTGTTCCACGCGTCCGCCGACGACCGGCGGGCGCAGCTCGCGTCGGTGACGGGGATCGCCGGCATCGGCAAGTCACGGCTCGCCTGGGAGTTTTTCAAGTACTTCGACGGCCTTCCGCAGTCGACGTTCTGGCACCGCGGCCGCTGCCTGGCGTACGGAGAGGGCGTCACCTACTGGGCGCTCGCCGACATGGTCAGGATGCGCTGCCGGATCGCCGAGGACGAGGCGCCGGCATCGGCGCTCGCCAAGCTCGAGGCGACGCTCGCGCAGTACGTGCCGGACGAGGACGAACGCCGCTTCGTCGAGCCGCGCCTCGCCCACCTGCTGGGGCTCGAGGAGCGGAGGGCGACCGAGAAGGAGGAGCTGTTCGGCGCGTGGCGCCTGTTCTTCGAGCGGCTCGCGGACGTGAACCCGGTGGTGATGGTGTTCGAGGACATGCAGTGGGCCGACGCGAGCCTGCTCGACTTCGTCGAGTACCTGCTCGAGTGGTCGCGCGACTACCCGCTCTACGTGGTCACGCTCGCGCGGCCGGAGCTGCTCGACCGGCGTCCCACGTGGGGAGCGGCGAGGCGGGCCTTCAGCGCCCTCACGCTCGAGCCTCTTTCCGAGGAGGCAATGCAAAGTCTCCTTCGAGGCCTCGTGCCAGGATTGCCGGAGGAGCTGCGTGCGCAGATCCTGGCGCGCGCCGAGGGCGTCCCGCTCTACGCCGTCGAGACGGTGCGCATGCTGCTCGACCGGGGACTGCTCGTCGAGGAGGGGAGCGTGTACCGCCCCGTCGGGCCGATCGACACGCTCGAGGTGCCCGAGACGCTGCACGCGCTCATCGCCGCTCGGCTCGACGGTTTCTCGCCCGAGGAGCGCAGGCTGCTACAGGACGGCGCCGTGCTCGGCAAGACGTTCACGCGCCACGCGGTCGGCGCGCTCTCGGCGCTCGACGAGAAACAGGTCGAAGCGCTGCTCACCGGGCTCGTCCGGAAGGAGGTGCTCTCGATCCAGGCGGACCCGCGGTCGCCGGAGCACGGGCAATACGGCTTTCTGCAGGACCTCGTCCGCCACGTTGCCTACGAGACGTTGTCGAGGCGCGAGCGCAAGGCGCGTCACCTGGCCGCCGCTGCGCACCTCGAGCGCGCCTTCGCGTCCGAGCAGGAGGTCGTCGAGGTGCTCGCGGCCCACTTCCTTGCCGCCTACGAAGCCGCGCCGGACGACGCCGACGCGACCCACCTCAAGGAGCGAGCCAGCTCGCTGCTCGCGCGCGCCGGCGAGCGCGCCGGCTCGCTCGCCGCGAGCGCAGAGGCGCAGCGCTACTTCGAACAGGCCGCGTCGCTGGCCGAAGGGACGCTCGAGCAGGGGCGCCTGCTGGAGCGCGCGGGCGAGATGGCCTTTCGCGCCGGAAGGAGCGAGCACGCGCGGGATCGGTTCGAAGAGGCGATCGCGCTCTTCGAGGACGCCGGCGAGGGGCACCAGGCCGCGAGGGTGGCCGCCCGGCTCGGCGACGTCGAATGGCGACTCGGCCGGCTCGACGAGGCGCTGGCGCGGATGGAGCGCGCCTTTGCCGCGCTGGAGGACGAGGAGCCGGACGGGGACGTCGCGGCGCTCGCCGCCGAGCTGGGGCGGCTGCACATCTTCAGGGGAGAGCTCGAGCTCGCCTCCGAGCGGATCGAGACCGCGCTCGAGGTGGCGGAGTCCCTATGGCTCCCACAGCTGCTCGCGCACGCGCTGATCACGAAGGGGATGATCGCCTCATTCCGCTCGCGGCTCACGGAGGCGTTCGGACTGACCAAGCAGGGGCTCGAGCTTGCCCTGGAGCACGAGCTCACTGCGGCGCTTCGCGCGTACAACAACATGGGCGACATCCTCAACAGGCGTGACCGCTGTGAAGAGGCCGCGGTTGAGCTCGAGCAAGGGCTCGCGCTCGCACGCCGGATCGGCCACAGCACGTGGGAACGGGTCATCCTCGGCGAGCTAGGTTGGTCGCTAGCGCTCACCGGCCGCTGGCAGGAGGCGCACGGGTGCCTCGACCAGGTACCTGAGACCCAGCTCGTCGAAGGGTATGGAGGCCTACTGGCCGCCCTGGCGGAGCCGCTCGTCGCACAAGGAAAGCTCGGCGAGGCGCAGCGCCTGCTCTCCCTGCACGCGCGACACGAAGCGTCGCCCGACATCCAGGCGCGCGCGCTCTACGGGGCCGCGAACGCCGTCGTGTTGCACGCCGGAGGGACCGAACGGGCGGCCCTGAGCGCGGCCGAAGAGGCGCTCGGGTCGATCGACGAACAGGGCCCGACGGCTCAGGCCGTCAAGGTCGCGTTTCCGCAGGCGCTCGACGCGGCGCTCGCGCTCGGGGAGCGCGAGCGCGCAGAGCGGCTTCTCGAGCAGTTCGAGTCGCTGCCCCAAGGCCGCTTCGCTCCGAGCCTGCGCGCCCACGCCGGCCGCTTCCGTGCCCGGCTGGCGGCCGCGGACGGCGACGCGCCCGAGGCGGAGCGACGCTTCGCGGCCGCGGCCGCGATCTTCCGCGAGTTCGGGATGCCGTTCTGGCTGGCCGTGACGCTCCTCGAGCACGCGGAGTGGCTCGGCGACCAGGGCCGTGCGGGCGAGGGTGAGCCCCTGCTCGTGGAGGCGCGGGGAGCCTTCGAGCGCCTCGACGCGAAACCGTGGCTCGAGCGGGTCGCGGCCGCGACGGGAGCTCATCGAGCTCAGATACCGGCGTGACTCCGGGCGCCGCGCACGGCGGCGCTCACAGCACCGGTCAGTTCTCGACGACGGTGCTCTTCAGGATCGGGTAGCCGCTCGCGAGGCAGTCGGCCTCGGAGCGGAGCGTGTTGGCCTTGTACTCCTCCGGCACGACGACGTAGTTGAACTGCCAGAGCGGCGAGTACTTCTCCATGCCGGGCACGGAGTCGTAGATGTTGAACTGGCCCTCGACGCGCTCCGGCTCCTTGCCGTCCTTCAGCTTGCCCTCGTCGTCGAGCTCGACCGCGCGGACGACCTGGTACTCCTGCGCGACCTTCGCGTTGCGCGCGTTCCGCTCCTCGTCGAACTCGACCTCGAGCTCGCCGAGCTCGACCGCGTACACGACCTTGCCGTCGAACCAGACCCGCTCGAGCTCGAGGCCGAACGGGTTGCTGTAGGTCAGGTCCTCGACGCCGTCCGCTCGAAACGGGTCGCGTTCCTCGCGTGCGACGGTCTCGCCGCGCGAGAGCTCCCAGGTGCCCTCGTCGGACTCGGGCATCCGCTCCTCCTTCAGTCGGCGCTGATGTCGGCGGTCCCGGCGCCGGCGATGCGGACGAGATCGGCCGTGGCGATGCGCAAGGATTGCTCGTGCGAGCCGGCCTCGACCACGACCGACTCGCGCTCGGCGACGCGCGTGTCGACGACGACCGGATCGCGCCGGCTGCCGCCGACCGGCGGCACGGCGCCCAGGGCGAACTCCGGGTAGTCGCGCGCAATGTCCTCCTCGGAGGCGAGGTGGACCTTCTTCCTCGCTCCGCCGCGAAAGGCGCGCAGCTTGTTCAGGTCGACGCGCTCCGAGGCCGGGATCACGGCCCGCAGGTAGCCCTCGGGCGTCGTCACGACGAGCGTCTTCGCCACGTCGTCGGTGGCGAGCCCGAGCGCCTCCGCCTCGGCGACCGCACTCTCGGTATGCGCGTGCGGGAGAAGCTCGTAGGCCACTCCCGCCTCGTCGAGCACGCGGGTCAGGTCTTCGGTTGCCACCGCGATCTCTCTAGTCGAGCGAAGCAGCTGGCCCCGCAGACGAGATCCGTTTGCCTCGAGCTCCTCGCCTCGCGCGCCGTTCCGCGCGTCGGTGTTTTGCGGGCCTAGGGCCAGATCTCCGAGGGCAGGGCCAGTTCCTCGAGTCTACTCCTCTTCGGCCGCGCGCGAGCCAGTGCCGTACCGGTACGTCGCCTGCATCTTCACGCCGCGCTCCGGCACGGCTCCACGCACGCCGTCGCCAAAGGTCACCCTGCCCGACTCACGGTCGAGGACGTAGACCGCCGCGTCGCGGGCGGCCGCGTCGAAGTCCTCGACCTCAGTCCACGTCGTCCCGCCCACCTGCAGAAAGACGCCTTCGGAGCGCAGGGGACGATGGCCGAGGCGGAGCCGCTGCGCCGGCTCGCTCGTCGCCTGCAGCGACTCGGTCGCGACGCGTGCGAGTTGCTTCTCGATCCTCAGGAGCACGAATTCGGCCGGCTTGACTGCAGCGATACCGACGAGCACCTTCAGCCGGCCGTCGGCAACGTCGTCCTGCGTCATCGTGTCGTCCCCGCAGCGCACGAAGTACCCGCGGCCCGGCGCCTGTCCCTGGAACGCGCCGGCCTGGAAGAGACCGTGCAGGAAGACGCCGACCTGCGAGCGCACCTTCGCCCACAAGGGCTCGTCGTTCGGCTCGAACACCGCCCACTGGAGGCCGCGGTACAGGCTCTCCTCGAGGTAGAGCGCCGTTCGCCGCACCGGGACGTACTTCCACTCTGAGCTTGGCTCGGCGATGGTGCGCGATCCCCAAACGCGGATTCCCCTCGTCGGGAACGTGCGGATCGTGCTGACACCCGCGTCATTGAGTTCGGCCGCCTCGGCCTCGGTCAGGGTCCTCTCCAGCTCGCCGACGCCGGGAAGGACGGCGTCCGTGCCGGCGGGCGCCTTCCAGACTCCCCTTGCTGCGTCGGTTCTCGCATAGACGGCTGCCACCGCGCCGCTCGGCGCGCACGTTCGCGGCGGATCGTCGATTCGGACCGGCGGGAAGTAGACCGCGGCGTTCGCGCTCCCCGTCTCACGGAGCTTCTGGACGAGTGCCAGCGTGTCCGCAGGGTCGACGCCGGGCGGGTCGACGATCAGGAACGCCCGCCGACGATCGGCGTACGCGAGCGCGACGGCCAGGGCGTCGACGTCTGTCGCTCCTGGCAGGCAGAGCAGGCCGAGATCCTCCGCAGCGTCGAGGGCTTGAACCTCGGCGGCCACCCACGCGTCGCTTCCGCCGCCGGCGAAGAAGAGGCGGAGCGCGTCGCCTAACGCCGAGGCACCGTCGAACGCGCGCTCGTAGTCGGCGAAGCTTCGGATCCTTCGCGCCGGCTGTCCCTCAGCGGCGTCGCCGACGAAGCCGGTCGTGGACGTCGGAACGCCCGTGATCGTGGAGACGCCGAACCGCACTTCCTCGACGTACACGCCGGGATACGTAAGCCCGCCCATCGTCCTCGGGTGATCCTAAGAGCCGCAGGGATGGCCTGCGACCGTCGGTTTGCAGTCGCGTTCCCCGGGAAGAGCAGGAAAAGTCCATCTACAAGGGGGAGACATGAAGAGACTCTGCGGCATCTTCATGGCGTTCGCATCGGTTCTGGTCATCGCCGGTCTCGCGGGCGCCGCCGCTCCGGCGCCGAAGAACTTCGTCGCCGTCCTCAGCGGTGAGTGTCCGCAAGCCGAGAACAACTGGAGAGGCGTTGCCGTCTTCCATCTCAACGCGGACGGGTCGATTCGCTACAAGGTCATCGCGAACAACATCGACGAGGCGCTGATCGCAGGGCATATCCACTTCCTGCCGCCCGGTGAGCCCCGCGGTCCGGTCGTCCAGGACCTCGGCGTGACGGCGCCGGCCGAGGCGCACGGGATCGTCGCTCAGGGCACGTTCACGAATCCGGACCTCGTCGCCGGGATCCTGGCGGGCAACGACTACTACGTGAACCTGCACACGGCCACGTGCTTGTTGCCGCTGGGAGCCCTACGTGGACCGCTCCGCGAAGCGCCGAAGGGCGCGGGCGCGGCGGCGGCACGCAGGGCGGCGCGGAGGTAGGGCCTAGCCGACCTCGAGCACGAAATCGAAGCGCGCGGAGCGCCGCGCGCCGATCTTGCGCCACCCGCGGAGGAGGAGCTCGGCGTCGTAGATGCCGTCGGTGCGGTTGCGCGGCTCGCGGGGGAAGTAGAGCTGTGTCGTCAGGATCGGCTGCCGCGGCGCCTGAGCCTTGACGTGGATGTGGCGCGTGCGGCCGGGATAGAGGCCCGGGACGACGGTGTGCAGGCTGAAGCGGCCACGCGCGTCGGTGAACTGGTGGCCGCGGAAGCGGTAGCCGCGGTCGTCGTAGACGCCCGCGGCGCTCGCGTGCCAGAAGTCGAGCAGCGCATGCGCGATCGGTCGGCCGCGCGTCGTCAGGACGCGGCCGGTCAGCGTCAGGCGCGTGCCTGGGGCGCCGGTCGGGACGATCGTGCGGCGCCGCGGCGAGTTGGGGGCGAAGTACGGACCTTCAGTCTGCGCCGGCGTCGGCTCGTCGTCGTCCGCGAGAGCCGGCGTCGCCGCGAGAGGCGTCTCGGCCGCCCGGGCCGCCTCGGCGAGGACCGCGAACGGCGGCAGCGCCAGCCCCAGCTCGACCAGGCGGCGGCGCGTGAGCTCGTCAGCGGTCACGACAAGAACTTGAAGTGGCTGGCGAAGCCGGTGCCCATCGGCTCTTGGAGCGTCATCTGCAGGAACATGAACTGCTCGAGCTGGCGGGCGCGGCGGAGCGGCCCCACGTCGATCGGCCGCATGCCGCCCGCCTCGACCAGGGTGCTGACCTTGCGCTTGGCGTCGGCGTCGTCGCCCGCGATCAGCACGTCGAGCTGCTGGCCGGCGATCTCGCCCGCCGCGAGCAGCCGGGCGAACGTCGTGTTGAAAGCCTTCACCACCGAGGCATCGGGGAGGGCCTCGGCTGTCTCCTCGGCGGCGGAGCTGTCGGGCGGGACGGTGAGACCCTCGTACGTCTCGTAGTCGACCGGGTTGCTGATGTCGACCACGACCTTGCCGACGAGCTGGTCGCGGTACTGCTCGATCGCCTCGGCGAACGACGGGTGGTAGAGCGCGAGCACGACGATCTCGCCGCCGATCCTCCCGCCAGGCTCGACGGCGGTGGCGGTGGCGCCGTCCTCAGCCGCGCCCTGCAGCTCCTCGGCGAGCGCCCGTGCTTCGTCCGCGTCGCGGTCGATCACCTCGACGTCGTTGCCGCCGGCGATCGCGCGCGTGCCGATCCCGCGGCCCATATTCCCCGCGCCGATGATCGTGACCTTCATCTGCGGCCTCCTCCGAATATTGTTGCGGACTCAATAATCGAGGCCACGATACCTGGCAAGAAAGGGAGGCCGCCGGCCGCCGACGGCCTCCCTGCGAACGGACGATCTCAGCTCGAGCTCGCCATCGCCTCCATGAACTGCTTGGAGCGCCGGTCGAGCTCCTCGGGCGAGACGTCCTCGACGTGCGTCGCGAACGCCCACGCGTGGCCGTACGGGTCGAGCACGCTGCCCATGCGGTCGCCCCAGAACTGGTCGTCGAGCTCCATCGTCACGGTCGCGCCCGCGTCGACCGCCTTCTGGAAGACCGAGTCGACGTCCTCGACGTAGCAGAAGAGGTTGATCGTCGTCCCGCCGAGATCGGTCGGCGACTTCGTCGAGGCCTGCGGGAACGGATCCGAGAGCATCACGACCGAGTCGCCGATCTGCAGCTCGGCGTGCGCGATCGAGTTGTTCGGGCCTGGCATCCGCAAGCGCTCCTTGGCGCCGAAGGCACGCTTGTAGAACTCGATCGCCTCCACCGCGCCCTCGATCGTGAGCGCGGGAATGACGCTCTGGTAGCCCTCGGGAACGGGCTTCACCGGCATAGGGCCTCCCTCCATAGGGGTCGGTTGCCGAAGGGGTCGATGCTACTCCCTTCGCTCCGCCCGCCGGTTCAGTGGCCCGCGGCCGTCTGCTGGAAGCAGGCGACGTCGTACTGCGATTCCGCCTGCGCGTGCTCGCTGTTCGCGTGCTCGGTCGACGTCCCCTCGCCGGCGTAGTGCGCCTCGGCGTTCTCGAAGCCGGGCATGCCGAAGCCGGCGGGCTCGGCCGTCAGGCCGTTCTCGCCGCACTCGACGCTCGGCTGGCCCGTGCCGCTCGGATTGGGCGCCGGCGACGCGACCGGGACCGTCACAGCCGACAGGAGGATTGCTGCGACCGCGGTTGTTGCGATCCGCCTCATGCTGCGACCTCCTTTCCTCGGCCGACGGTACGGGGCCGGTGGCGCTTCGGTTTCGCGGAACTACGATCGCTTCAGTGGAGATCGCGCCCGTCACGCCGGATCGCTGGTCTGACTTCGTCGACCTGTTCTCGCGCCGCGGGCCGCGCGGCGGGGTGGGGCCGATCCACTGCTCGTGCATGTGGTGGCGCGAGCGCGGGCGCTCACACGAACGCAACCGGGAGGCGATGGAGGGGATCGTTCGCGGCGGAGGCGAGCCGGGGCTTTTGGCGTACGAGGACGGGGTCGCCGTCGGCTGGGTGTCCATCGCGCCGCGCGAGCAGTACGGGCAGCTCGTGCGCTCGCCCCGATACCGGCTGGATGCCAAGGAGACGGGCGTCTGGTCGATCGTCTGCTTCTGGATCGACCCGCGGGCGCGACGGAAGGGCCTCGCCGCGGCGCTGCTCCGTGCAGCGGTGGAGCGCGCCGTCGCGGGCGGTGCGTCGGCGGTCGAGGCGTTCCCGCACCGCCGCCGGCCGGACTACATGGGCGCGGCGGAGATGTTCGCATCCGCGGGCTTCGCGCCCGTCCGCGAGACGGGCCCGCGCACGATCATGCGCTACCAGCCCTGACAGTGGCCAAACGAGCCATGTGGGGGGTCTGACCCCGGACGTGGCTCGTGCGGACACGGAAAGTGTCAGGAAAGTGCGACGGTTTGTGACGAGTTTGGAGCCGCATGCCGAGGCCATGCGGCCGAGTCGCACTCCTCGAGTCGCCGGACCTATTCCCTTTGGCCACGTCGGGGGTCTGACCCCGGCCATGGCTCGCGTCGCCACGTCTGCTTCGTGCGGTTACGCCGAGCTGCGATCCTCCCGCCTGTGGGTCTCCGCGAGCTCGCGGAGCGCGCTCTCGTCGATGTCGTCGAAGGCCATCACGACGACGCGGGCAGGCGACGCGGCGCGCAGCGTCGACGTCCGCGTTCCGCCCTCGAAGAGCGCCCGCTCGCCGACGAGCGCGCCGGGGCCGACCTGGGCGACGACGTCGCCGTCGACCTCGACGTCGAGCGCCCCGTCGAGGAGCAGGAACAGGTCGCGCCCGGTCTCGCCCTGCTCCATCAACGTGTCGCCCTGCTTGAGCCGCTTCCGCGGCAGCTTGTGCTCGCCGCGCATCAGCTGCCAGGAGAGCTCGCGCTCGAGCTCCGACTCGACCGCCGTGACCAGCGCGGGAGAGTCCTCGGCGCCCCAGGGCGTCCGCTCGCCGTGCGCCTCGCGCCACCAGCGCTTGAAGTCGATCGCCGCCGACTTCTCGATCAGCTTGCCCTCGTCGTCGTAGACCCAGTGCCGCGGGAACGGGCTCGCGCCCTTGAGCGTGCCCCGCGACGTGCCGTCCGTGTACATGACGAGCTGGAGCGTCGTCCACGCGGACGCGGACGAGACCCGGAAGAACGGCTTCCCGCGCACGCGCCGCGGCGCAGGCAGGCCCATGTGGCCGCCGGCCGTCTGCACGAAGCGCACCCAGCCGTCGCCGACCTCCGGCTCCTGCTGGATGAGCGGGTACTTGACCGCGGCAAAGCTGAGCTCCTTGGGCCCGAGCCGGACGCGCGTGACGCCGATCAGGCCGCGTCCGGAGTAGCCCTGCCCGACGATCTTGCCGTCGTCGACCTCGATGAACGCCTTGAGCTCGTTCGCCTCCCGGAACGCGTCGCGCTCGCGCAGCGCGTCGATGTTCTCGATGACGTCCGGCGGCGGGTCGTCGTAGTGCGTGACCCCCATCTGGAAGGGCAGCTTCGGCATCCCCTTGATCGCCTCGGAAGGGATCCAGGTGACCGACGTGACTGAGGACTCGATGCGCATACCGCGACCCTAACGCAGCAGCCGCAAGATGATCGTGCGCTTGTCGGCCGTGGAGCGTAAGAGCCGCGCGACGCCGCGCGCACCGGCATAGCGCCCGGTCCCGCCGACGATCGCGTCGTTGTCCGGCTCAGCCGCCGACGAGATCGACGCGCGCCGCTGGACACCCTGGGTCGTGATGTCGCCGCCCGCGAGCCTGAAGGTGAAGTCGCACGTCGTCCACTGAATCCTGACGCCCTTGTCGGTGAGCGCACAGAGAATGTGGAACGTTCCCACCTGCCGCGTCTCCTT
>JBKOYJ010000078.1:0-31186 GCA_046725345.1 Actinomycetota bacterium
CGAATCCGACTTCACCGACGCGCTCGAGCGGATCGTGCTCGGCGCGGAGCGGCAGGTGATGATGACCCCGGAGGACCGCCGCCGCACCGCGTACCACGAAGGGGGTCACGCGATCGTCGGCATGCTCACCGAGGGCGCCGATCCCGTCCGCAAGGTCTCGATCATCCCGCGCGGGCTCGCGCTCGGCGTCACCTTCGCGGCGCCCGAGAGCGATCGCTTCAACTACCGCGAGCCCGAGGTGTACGCCAAGATCAAGGTCGCGCTGGGCGGGCGCGCGGCGGAGGAGGTCGTCTTCGGCGAGACGAGCACCGGCGCAGAATCGGACATCCAGCAGCTGACCGAGATCGCGCGCCAGATGGTCGGACGCTGGGGCATGAGCGAGGCCGTCGGGCCCGTGGCGGTGATTCCGCGCGACGGCTCCGGACCGCTTCTCCCCGGTGTCGCCGAAGTGTCACCGGACACGCAGAGGCTCGTCGACGACGAGGTGCGCCGGATCGTCGACGACTCGCACCGCGACGTGATCGCCTTGCTCCAGGCGAACCGGGGCAGGCTCGACGCACTGGCGAACGCGCTGCTCGAGCACGAGACGCTCGACGAGGACGACGCATACGCGGCCGCAGGGGTGGAGCGGACCGCGACGGCGACCTCCGACTCCTACGCGGCGGCAGCGCGATCGCGGGTCGACAGCTGATCGGAGCCTGTTCGGTTGCCGTTCGCGCGTGTCGACCGGTCAGTTCAGACGCACGCACGGGCAAAGCCCGTGCGTGCTGAATGTCGGCGCCGCCGAGTCGGCGCCTTCGGTCGCGACTGTCACCGCTGTGCCTGTGCTCGCTCCTCCTCCGCCGTCCGCTCGGCCGTCGGGACAGCCTCGAGACGTTCGTCGGGAATGGCCTGGCCGCTCTCGATCGAGATGCCGTAGGTCCCGGCGGCAAGGCGTCTCTCGGCTCGCTCGAGCGCGGCGAGCTGATCGCGGAGATCGTCTTCCAGACCCTCGTCCAGCTCGTCCTGGTACAGATCCGAGGCCACGTTCGCCGGATCCTCCTCGTCCGCCGGCTCACCGCTGTCCTGATGCCCGAGCCGCGCGAGCGCCCGCTCAATTCGATTGCGCTCGGCGGCCAAGAGCTCGCGCGCCCGGCCGGGATCCATCACGCCAAGTTATCGAAGAGGCTCTGACTAGGATCGGCGGATCCGAACCTCTCGCGAACGGAGACCCATTCCCAAGCGAGCGGTCCCGCTCGTCGCGATCGCCGCCGTCGGGTTCGTCGTCACGTCTGCGTCCGCTGCCCGCCCGACGATCAACGTGGATCCGAGTCCCGTCCACCGCGGCCATCAAGTGCGCCTCTACGGGCGGGTGCCGGGTTGTCCGCGCGGCGATCAGGTGACGCTGATCTCGCGGGCGTTCTCTCACAGGCACGACTTCGCGGGTCTTCCGGCGATCTTCGCGTCGGTGGGCGCGCATCACCGGTATTCGGTACGAACGCGCATTCCGGCCAGGCGCCGGCCCCAGTCGTACCGGATTAGCGGCCGCTGCGGCGGCGGCAATCTCGGCGTCTCCGTCCGACTTCGCGTGCTGCCGTAGCGTCGACGCCCCCGCCGCGGCCTGATGCGCAGCAGGGGCGTCGAGGGTTTGCGCTAGCCCGAGGCTTCGGGCACGGCCGCGGGGGCCGGCCGCGCCACGTGCTCGGGCTGGGCGTGTGCGATTCCGAGGTGGCCATGTGCCTCCGTGCCGTAGCCGCCCGGGACCGGGATGTAGAACTCGGGGTAGCCCCACATCCCGTGCTCGGAGACGTCGAGGCCCGCCGTCTCCACGTCGGGCTCGACCCGGATCCCGAACGTCGCCTTCATCACAGCGAGAGCCGCGAACGACGCCGCGAACGTGAACGCGCCCACGGCGACGAGGCCAAGAGCCTGCACGCCGACCTGGTGGAAGCTTCCGGTGTAGACGAGCCCGCCCGTCCCGGTGGCGAGGTTGTCGGCGAGCGCCGGAACGGCGAAGACGCCAGTCGCCAGCGTGCCCCACACGCCGGCCATGCCGTGCACGGCGACGGCGCCGATGGGGTCGTCGATCCCGGCCCGCTCGACGA
This sequence comes from Actinomycetota bacterium, assembly GCA_046725345.1. Lineage (GTDB taxonomy): Bacteria > Actinomycetota > Thermoleophilia > Gaiellales > Gaiellaceae > JBKOYJ01. The sequence goes on from JBKOYJ010000078.1 coordinate 2,085, forward strand.
GCAGCACGCCGGTGACGGCGACCGCGCCCGCGACGAGGCCGATCACGATCGCCGCCCATGGGGCGACGAACCCGGATGCCGCCGTGATCGCGACGAGCGCGGCGATCACCCCGTTCAGCATCATCGAGAGGTCGGGCTTCCTGAGCACGAGCCAGGCCGTCGCGACCCCGCCGAGCGCGCCCGCGGCGGCGGCGACGTTCGTGGTCAGCGCGACGTAGGCGAAGTAGCCGATGCGGTCGCCGGTCACGACGCCGAGCGTCGAGCCGGGGTTGAAGCCGAACCAGCCGAACCAGAGGATGATCACGCCGAGCGTCGTGTAGGCCATGTTGTGGCCGGGGATCGCGTTCGGCTTGCCGTCGGCGTCGAACTTGCCGATGCGCGGTCCCAGCAGCAGCGCTCCGGCGAGCGCCGCCAGCGCTCCCTGGTAGTGGACGACCGTCGAGCCGGCGAAGTCCTGCATCCCGAGCGCGAACAGCCAGCCGTCCGGGTGCCAGATCCAGTGCGAGACGGTCGAGTAGATGAGCGTGAAGACGACGCCGAAGGCGAAGTACACCCACAGCTTCGTGCGCTCGGCCATCGCCCCCCAGACGATCGCGAGCGAGACGCCGGCGAAGACGACCTGGAAGAGGTAGCCCGCGCCGCCCGGAATCGATCCGAACCAGCTGAACGGCTCGGAGCCGATCGCAAGCAGCGTGTCGGAGCTCGGGAAGAACCCAGAGCCGCCGACGAGGCCGTTGCCGCCGTCGCCGAAGGCGATCCCGAAGCCGACCATGTAGTAGACGAGCGACGCGATCGCGAAGATGAGGACGTTCTTGGCGGCGATGTGGCCCACGTTCTTCATCCGCGTGAGACCCGCCTCGAGGAACGCGAACCCGGCCTGCATGAACATCACGAGGACGGCGGCGACGATCACCCACACCGTGCTCGCCGCGATCACGAGATCAGCGGTCTTCATCCGACCTCGACCTCCTCGAGGACCTGGCCGGTCCGGTTGTGGACGACGTTCTCGACAGGCGTCGTCCAGACGATCCCGTCGCCCGATTCGTTGCCGCTCCGCGCCGCGTCGACGATCGCGGCCACCACCTCGTCGGCGACGTGGGCGGGGACGACGAACGTGAGCAGCGCCTTCGGAAGGAACCGCGACTCGAAGATCCGCCCCCGGTACTCGTGCGTGATTCCGCGCTGGCGGCCGTGCCCGATGGCCTCGACCACGGTCACCCCCACGTGCCCCGTCTCGTGCTCGACCGCGTCGATCACGGTCTCGACCCGCTCCCTGATCACGACTGCCTCGACCTTGACCATCTGCGCCTCCTCTGGTCCACGAAAAAAGCCCCAGGACTCCCGCGAGCCCTGAGGCGTCCTTGCCTCGGTTACGCCCTCGTCGGCGAAGGCGTGATCCGAACGTAGCGGAGGAGGCGGACGGACGCAAGCCGCTACTGGCGGCCGATCACTCTCCCGATTCCGCGCACCGCCTGGCGGATGCGCTGCTCGTTCTCGACGAGCGCGAAGCGGATGTGATCCTCTCCGCCCGGGCCGAACCCCTCGCCCGGGCTGACCGCGACCTTCGCCTCACGCGCGAGCTTCACGGCGAAGCCGAGCGACCCGAGCGGTCGAAACGGCTCGGGGATCGGTGCCCAGACGAACATCGTCCCCTTGGGCCGCCCGAGATGCCAGCCGAGCCGTGCCAGGCCGTCGCAGAGCACGTCGCGGCGGCCGCGGTAGATCTCGTTGACCTCCCCGGGGTAGTCCGCCGCCTCGTTCATGGCGATGATCGACGCGATCTGGATCGGCTGGAACGTGCCGTAGTCGAGGTACGACTTCAGCCGCGCGAGCGCCTGCACGACCTCGGCGTTGCCCACGACGAATCCGACTCGCCACCCGGCCATCGAGAACGACTTCGTGAGCGAGTAGAGCTCGACGGCCACCTCCTTCGCGCCCTCGGCCTGCAGGATCGAGGGCGGCGAGTACCCGTCGAAGCCGAGGTCGGCGTAGGCGAAGTCGTGCACCAGCAGCACGCCCTGCTCGCGCGCGAAGCCGACGACGCGCCGCATGAACTCGAGGTCGACGACCGCCGTGGTGGGGTTGTGCGGGAAGGAGAGGACGATCACGCGCGGCTTCGGACGAGCGCGCTCGAACGTCTCGACGAGCTCGCCGAAGAGCTCGCCGGCGGCGCCGATCGGCGAGCGCGCGACCACTGCGCCCGCCAGGATCGGCGCGAAGGTGTGGATCGGGTAGCTGGGAGTCGGCACGACCGCGGCGTCTCCGGGCGCGACGAGCACCCACAACAGGTGGGCGAGCCCCTCCTTGGCGCCGATCGTCGTGATCGCCTCCGCCTCGGGGTCCAGCGCGACGCCCCATCTACGCGCGTAGAGGTCGCAGACCGCCTGCCGGAGCTTGGGAATTCCGCGGCTCGCCGAATAGCGGTGGTTGCGGGGGTTCTGGGCCGCCTCGACGAGCTTCTCGACCGCGACCGGCGGCGAGGGGATGTCAGGGTTGCCGAAGCCGAGGTCGATCACGTCCTCGCCCGCTCGCCGAAGCTCGAGCTTGAGGCGGTCGATCTCCGCGAAGACGTACGGCGGCAGGCTGGGGATCCGGCGAAACTCCACCTTGGTCACCCTATGCGCGCGCCTCGCCGCAACTACCCCGTGTTGCGCAACGCCGCGGCGATGCCCGCGATCGAGCGCAGGAGCGGGCGCCGGACGCGCTCGCGCTCGTCGTCTCCCGCCTCCGGGTCGCGGTAGCGCCGCAGGAGCTCGATCTGGATCGCGTTCATCGGATCGACGTAGGGGTTGCGCAGGCGGATCGAGCGCTGGAGAACGGGCTGGCGGTCGAGCAGCGAGCGCTCGTCGACGATCTCGAGGACGGCGGCGACGGCGCGCTCGTGCTCCGCCGTGATCGCGCTGAACAGCCGCTCGCGCTCGGGGCCCGGCGATACGAGCTCGAGGTAGCCCTCGGCGATCTCGAGGCTCGACTTCGCGAGCGTCATCTCGAGGTTGTCCACGAGCGACCGGAAGAACGCCCACTCGCGGTAGAGGCGCCGCAGCTCCGACACGGCGGTGCCTGCGAACGCCTGGCCGCAGCCGTACCAGGCAGGAAGCAGGCAGCGGTTCTGCGTCCAGGCGAACACCCACGGAATCGCACGCAGGCGGCTCAGGTACTCACGCCCCTCTAACGCCTCCGGGCCTGGCTCCGGCCGGCGGGCCGGCCGTGATCCGATCTCGAGCAGCGCGAGCTCGTCGACCGGGGTAAAGCGCCGGAAGAAGGGCACGAAGGCGTCGTCCTCCCAGACGAGCGCGCGGTACGCGGAGTGCGCCGTGGCCGAGAGCTCGGTCAGCAGCTCGGGAGCGCCCTCCGGCGGCTCCGCGGCTGCGACGCTCGGGAAGGCGGAGAGCAGCGTCGCCGCGAGCGCAGCCTCGAGGTTCCGGTAGGCGAGCCCGGGCAAGCCGTACTTGAAGGAGATCGTCTCGCCCTGCTCGGTCAGCTTCAGCCGGCCGGGCGGATGGCCGGGTGGCTGGGCGAGGATGGCGGCATGCGTCGGGCCGCCGCCACGTCCCGCGCTGCCGCCGCGCCCGTGGAAGATCGTGAGCTCGACGTCGCGGCGGGAGGCGAGGGCGGCGAGCCCCTGCTGCGCCCGGTAGATCTCCCACTGGGCGGTGAGGTAGCCGCCGTCCTTGCCCGAGTCGGAGTACCCGACCATTACCTCGAGCCGCCTGCCGCGAGCGTCGACCAGGCGCCCGTACCGCGGGTCGTCGAGGAGCGCGTCGACCGTCGCCGGTGCGGCGCGCAGGTCGTCGATCGTCTCGAAGAGCGGTACGACGGAAAGCTCTACCCCCGCCTCCTCGGCCGGCTCGAGGGCGGCGAGCAGGTCATCCGGGGAGCTGGTCCCGGAGACGATCAGCGTGTCGATCGCTCCGGGGCCAAACCGTCGACGGGCTTCGGCGACGGCACGAAGGGTCGCGCGGACGCGATCGGAGGTGTCACGGAGGTCGCGGGCGTGCACGCGAACGTCGAGCTTGGCGAGGTTGAAGCCGAAGAGCTCGACCCGGCGGCGCAGCGCCGCGAGTCGGCCGTCCGCAGCCCGACCGGCCCGGTTCTGCCGCAGGCTGCGGTCGATCAGGTCGAGGTCGGCTGCGAGGTCGTCCGCCGACCCGTAGGCGCCCTCGCCCCCCGGTGTGAGCGTGTGCCCAAGCCTGCTCCAGACGAAGCTGAGCTTGCGCCGGTACGGCTCGTCGAGATTGCGATCGCCGAGCTCCGCCGCGTACTGCGGCAGCTCACGCTCGTCGAGCGCGATCGAGTCGAGCAGCTCGTCGGAGACCGGCACGAGCGCGCTCGAGATCCCGAACGCGCGGGCCAGCTCCCGCACCTCGTCGCGATAGTGACGAAGGGCGAGCTCACGTGAGCGCTCGAGCGCCTCGGCGATCGTCTCGGGCCCGGCGGCCGGGTTGCCGTCCTGGTCGCCCCCGATCCAGCTGCCGAAGCGGAACGGCGCCCGGGCGCCCGGCAGCCGCTCCCGGTAGTCGGCCAGGAGCTGTGGCGCGGCGTCGAGGAGGCTCTGCTCGAAGAACCAGAGCCCGTGCCGGATCTCGTCGACGACGCGCGGGCGCTGCGAGCGCACCTCGTCCGTCTGCCACAGGAGCGTCACCTCCTCCGCGAGCCCCGCCTCGAGCCGCCGCCGGCCGTCCGCCGTGAGCGCCGGCTCGTCGAGCTCGGCGAGGAGCCGGCTGAGGCGGAGGTGCGCGGCCAGCACCGTGCGTCTCGTCGCCTCGGTCGGATGCGCGGTCAATACGAGCTCGAGCGAGACCTGCTCGAGCCCCTCCTCGATCTGGGGTCGGGTCAGGCCTGCCTGGCGAAGGTGCGCGAGCGCCTCCGCGAGCGACTCCCGCGCCACGCGCTCCTCGTGCTCGTACTGGCGCCGCCGCCGCAGCCGGTGGTGCTGCTCGGCGATGTTCGCCAGCTGGAAGTAGAGGCCGAACGCGCGCAGGACGGCTGCCTGGCGGTCGAGGTCGAGCTGGCCGACGGCCTTCCGGAGCTCCGCGCGCCGGGACGCGCCACCGGCCGCCCGTGCCTCCCGCGAGAGCAGTCGAATTCGCTCCTCGTCGTCGAGCAGCTCGCGGCCTTCCTGCTCGACCAGGACACGACCGAGGACGTCGCCAAGCAGCCGGACGTCGCGCCGCAGCGGCGCGTCGGCGCGATCGCGTTCCTTTGACTCCGTCATCCCCGGTCTCTAAGCTGCGGCGCTCACATGGCTCGCGCGCAAGTCAAGCCGAACTCGATTCTCGTATTTCTTGCGCGCGACCGTACGCGCTAGTCGGCGTCCCGCTTCCCCCGCCTCCGCCGGCTAGCTGATCCGAAGAGGCGGGGGCGTCCGAATGGCCCTCCAACCTGAGAGGTCGAAGCGCGATGACCACTCGAGCAATGCTCCACGACCCCACCGCCGAGCGCGACGGCTGCGGCATCGGCTTCGTCGCCGAGCGCTCCGGACGTGCGTCGCGCGAGATCGTCGACGCGCTGCTGGAAGGGCTGGGCGGCGTCGCACACCGCGGCGCGACGGCGGCGGACGGGAAGACCGGCGACGGCGCCGGCCTGCTGCTGCCGATTCCGCAGGCGCTGCTGCCCGCGCCCGGCTGCGGCCTGGCGATGGTCTTCCTGCGCTCCGACGAGGCCCGCGAGGCGGTCGTCGCGGCGTGCCGCGCCGAGGGCATCCAGGCGGCGGGGTGGCGCGAGGTTCCGGTCGAGCCGAGCGCGCTCGGCGACGAGGCCAGGTCGTGCGCGCCGAGAATCGAGCAGCTCGTCCTCGAGCCGCCTGCCGGTCTCGACGAGGACGAGCTCGAGTGGCGCGCCTACCGCGCTCGGCGGCGCGCCGAGACCGCGCTCGCCGGCGCCTACGTCGTCTCGCTCTCCTTCCGCACGGTCACGTACAAGGCGCTCTGCGCCGCCGATCAGCTCGCCGCCTTCTACGCCGACCTGCGGGATCCGGCGCTCGCGGTGCCGTTCGGCATCTTCCACCAGCGCTTCTCGACCAACACGACGCCCTCGTGGGAGCGCGCGCAGCCGTTTCGCCTGCTCTGCCACAACGGCGAGATCAACGCGATCCAGGGCAACCTCCACTGGATGTGGGCCCGCGAGGGCCGCCTCGGTTCGCGGGACGACGCCCTCCTCGCCGGCGTGGTCGACCCGACCGGGTCCGACTCGGCCATGCTCGACAACGCGCTCGAGCTGCTCGTTCGCGGCGGGCGCGACGTTCGCCACGCCGTCGCGATGCTCGTGCCCGAGGCGTGGGAGGGCAACCCGCAGCTCGACGCACGGGTGCGCGGCTTCTACCGCTACCACGCCGCGCTCGTCGAGCCCTGGGACGGGCCGGCCGCGCTCGTCTTCACCGACGGCCGCGTCGTCGGCGCGGCGCTCGACCGCAACGGCCTGCGTCCGCTCCGCTATTCGGTCGGCGAGCGTCTCGTCGTCTGCGCCTCCGAGGCGGGCGCGCTCGCGCTTCCCGAGGAGGGCCCCGTCCGGCGCGGAAAGCTCGGGCCGGGCGAGATGCTCGCCGTCGACCCGGCGCGCGGCGGCGTGGAGACGAATGCCGCGATCAAGCGCTGGCTGGCGAGGCGGCAGCCCTACGGCCGCTGGCTCGAAGCGGGCCTGACGCCGGTCGCCGCGGGCGAGCCCGTGGCGCCGCCGACGGAGGACCTCAAGCCGCGCCAGGTGGCCTTCGGCTACACGCGAGAGGAGCTCGCCGTCGTCCTGCGGCCGCTCGCTGGCCAGGCGCACGAGCCGACCTCCTCGATGGGCGACGACACCGCGCTCCCCCCGCTCGCCGGCCGCGCGCGTCCTCTCTACGGCTACTTCCGCCAGCGCTTCGCACAGGTCACGAATCCCGCCATCGACCACCTGCGAGAGCGGCTCGTGATGTCGCTCCGCACCCTGCTCGGCGCCCGCGCGCCGCTCCTGACGGAGGAGCCGGAGGCCGCGCTCCTCTACGAGCTCGAGAGCTTCTTCCTGTTTCCGTCGGCCCTGCCTCAGCTGCCGCTCACGCGCCTCGAGGCGACGTTCGAGCCCGAGGAAGGGCTCGCGAACGCCTGCGAGCGGCTGGCGAACGAGGCGGCCGAGGCGGTGGCAGCCGGCGTGGAGCTCCTCCTGCTCGACGATGCCCGCGTCGCGCCGGGGCGCGCACCGGTCCCCGCCCTGCTCGCGACGGGCGCCGTCCACCACGGGCTCGTCCAGGCCGGACTGCGCACGCTCGCGTCGGTCGTCGTCGCGAGCGACGAGCCGCGAGAGACGCATCACTTCGCGTGCCTGCTCGGCTACGGGGCCGACGCCGTCTGCCCTCGGCTGGCGCTCGAGACGGTGGCGGTCATGGCCGCAGCCGACAGGATCGGCGGCGACCATCCCTCGCCGGCGCTGGCCCAGCTGCGCTTCAAGGAGGCGGTGGAGGACGGCGTGCTGAAGGTGATGTCGAAGATGGGCATCTCCGACCTCGCGAGCTACCGGGGAGCGCATGTCTTCGAGACGATCGGGCTCGCCCGCGAGGTCGTCGAGCGCTCCTTCGCGGGGACGCCGTGCCCGATCGGCGGGATCGGGTTCGCGGAGCTCGAGCGGGAGGCGCTCGCGCGACTTCGGGACGCATACGCCGAGGGCGGACGCCTCGAGAACCCGGGCTACGTGAAGTACCGCAAGGGCGGCGAGCTGCACGCGACGAACCCGGACGTCGTCGACGCCGCCCACGAGCTCGCCGCCGCGCACGCGCTTCGCAAGGCGGTCAACGGCGGCGGCTGGCCGCTGTACGAGCGCTTCTCGGCGCGGGTCGACGAGCGCGCCCCGATGGAGCCGCGCGACCTGCTCGAGTTCGTGCCTGCCGGGCCGCCCGTCCCGCTCGCCGACGTCGAGCCCGTCGCGTCGATCGCGCGGCGCTTCTCGGGGGGCGCGATGTCGCACGGCGCGCTCTCGGCCGAGGCGCACGAGACCGTCGCGATCGCGCTCAACCGCCTGGGCGCGCGGGCGAACACGGGCGAGGGCGGGGAGGACCGTGCTCGCTACCGGACGGAGCGGAACTCGCCGATCAAGCAGGTCGCCTCCGCCCGGTTCGGCGTCACGCCCGAGTACGCCGCCTTCGCCGAGGAGCTGCAGATCAAGATCGCGCAGGGCTCGAAGCCGGGGGAGGGCGGCCAGCTCCCGGGCCATAAGGTGACCGAGGAGATCGCGAGGCTCCGGCACACGCAGCCGGGCGTGGCGCTGATCTCGCCCCCGCCGCACCACGACATCTACTCGATCGAGGACCTCGCACAGCTCATCTTCGACCTGCGCCAGGTCAACCCGGCGGCCGCCGTCTCGGTGAAGCTCGTCGCCTCGGCCGGAGTCGGCCTCGTCGCCGCAGGCGTGGTGAAGGCGCTCGCCGACGTCGTCCACGTCGCCGGCTGCGACGGCGGCACGGGCGCCAGTCCGCTCACGTCGATCAAGAACGCCGGCGCTCCCTGGGAGCTCGGCCTCGCCGAGACGCAGCAGGCGCTCGTCGCGAACGGGCTCCGAGGGCGAATTCGCCTGCGCGCCGACGGCGGGCTCAAGACGGGCCGCGACGTCGTCGCCGCCGCCCTGCTCGGCGCGGACGAGGTCTCCTTCGGGACAGCGCTGCTGCTCGCGGAAGGCTGCCTGATGGTGCGCTCGTGCCACCTCGACACGTGCCCCGTCGGGATCGCGACCCAGCAGCCTGAGCTGCGCGCGAAGTTCACGGCCACGCCGGAAATGGTCGAGATGTACCTCCGCCTCGTCGCCGAGGATGTCCGTCGGCACCTGGCCGCGCTCGGGCTGCGCTCGCTCCAGGAGGCGGTCGGCCGGGTCGACCTGCTGCGCCAGCGGACGACCGGCGATCCGCGGGCGGACGCTCTCGACCTCGCCCCGTTGCTCGCGGTCGGCGGAGACGGCCCCGCGCGCTACGTCGGGGAATCCAAGCCGCGGGCCGTCGGCTCCGCGCTCGGCGAGCGCTTCGCCGCCGACGCTCGGCCCGCGCTCGAGGAGGCGCGCCTCCTCGAGCTCCACTACCCGATCTCGAACCGGGACCGCGCCGTCGGCGCCCGGCTCGGGGGCGAGATCGGACGCCTCTTCGGCGATCATCCGCCGCCGGGCCGGGTGCGCGTCCACTTCGACGGCGTTGCCGGCCAGAGCTTCGGCGCCTTCCTCTCGGCCGGCGTCAAGGTGGCGCTGACCGGCGAGGCGAACGACTACGTCGGGAAGGGGATGAGCGGGGGCCGGATCGCGATCCGCCCGCCGGCCGGCGACGCCGGCGACCCCTGTCTCGTCGGCAACACCGCACTCTACGGCGCGACCGGCGGCGAGCTCTACTGCGCCGGGAGGGCAGGCGAGCGCTTCGCGGTCCGCAACTCGGGCGCCGTGGCCGTGGTCGAAGGCGCGGGCGACCACCCGTGCGAGTACATGACGAGCGGCACGGTCGTCGTCCTCGGCGAGCACGGGCTCAACCTCGGCGCGGGCATGACCGGCGGCGAGGTGTACGTCTACGACCCGGGGGAGCGGCTCGAGGGGCGGCTCAACGAGCAGCTCGTCGCGGCCCGGCGTCCCGACGCGGATGACCTTGCGGCGCTGCGGGCGCTCCTCGAGCGCCACGTCCGGTACACGGAGTCGCCGAGGGCGGCCGCGCTCCTCGAGCAGTGGGAGGGCGAATCGGAGCGTTTCTGGCGGGTCGCGCCCAAGGTGGAGGTCGCAGCTCTTCAGGACGCCTTCGAGGGAACCGCGGCGGCGGGCGCGCCGTGAGCACGTTCGCGGGCCAGCCACCGCCGGCGCGTTGCCCCGAGTGCGGCGCCTCCGTTCCGCAGCACGAGCTCCGGACGCACGTCTGCGACTGGCACCAGTGGCTCGACCACCAGGTGCTCTCGCGGCGGGAGGAGCTCGGGCGCATCGAGCACGACCTCGGCGCCTATCTCGCGTCGCCGCGGGGCCGGTTCGAGCTCTGGTACGCCGAACGCGAGCGCCGGCGCTGACCGCACACCGCTTCACGTCTCCCACGTGAAGGATTCACCGGCGGCGCGCAGCGACGCGCGCGTCTCGTCGTCGCAGAGCGCGCCCTCGACGCCCGCCTCGTAGAACGTCCGCGGCGAGAGGCCGAACGAGCAGGCGGCCTCGTAGTCCCGCGTGAGGTCGGTGTCGAACATCGCGGGGTCGTCGGTCGAGATCGAGCAGCGCACGCCGGCGGCGACGAGGCGCGGAAGGGGATGCTCCGCGAGCGACGCGACGGCCCCCGTGCGGAGGTTCGAGATCGGGCAGACGTCGAGCACCGTGCCGCGAGCTGCGATCTCGCGCAGCAGTCCCGCGTCCTCCTCGGCGCGAATGCCGTGCCGGAGCCGGTCGGCCCCGAGTGTCTCGAGCGCCCCGCGCACGGATTCGGCTCCGGCGACCTCGCCGGCGTGAGGCGCCGACCCCAATCCTTCCGACTTCGCGAGCGCGAAGGCCCGCTCGTAAGGCTTCGGCGGATACTCGGCCTCGAGCCCGCCCAGGCCGACGCCGACGATGCCGCGATCGCGGTAGCGCGCGCTCCAGCGCACGGTGGCGATCGCCTCCTCGAGCGAGTAGCCGCGTGGGATGTCCGGCGTCAGCCGCACGTCGACGCGGTGCTCCTCGCGCGCCTGCTGGGCGCCTGCGCAGGCGCCCTCGAAGATCTCCTGCCAGTTGACGCCGCGACGGACGCGCTCGGCGGGCGTGAAGATTCCCTCGATGTAGACGGCGCCGTGCCTCTTCGCCTCGGCCGCGTAGTCGACGACCATCTGGCGGAAGTCGGACTCGCGCTGGAGCGCGTTCGTCGTCAGCACCCAGACCTCGATGAAGTGACGAAAGTTGCGGAAGCGGTAGAGCTCAGCCAGGCCCTCGACCGTCTCGGCGGGAAGCGGATAGTCGTTTCTGCGGGCGATCTCGAGCAGTGTCTCGGGACGCACGGTGGCCTCTAGATGCACGTGGAGCTCGATCTTCGGATACACGGTTTCCTCCCTCGCTCGTCGAATGCGGGCGCACTACGCCCTGTGCAGCCGAAGGAGGCTCAGTCGACCTTGTCGCCGCGCGTGCGGTACTCGCCGTGGATGGGCGTCGCTGCGAGCGCCGGCTGCGGCATGCGCGGGATCCTACGTGCTCAGCTGCGTCGCGTGAGCCACGACGCCCGGAAGCCACGCTTGCACGGCGGCGGCCACCGCATCGAGGTCGGTTCTCAGGCTGTGGTCACCCGGCACCTGCACGACCGTTCGCCGCGCGGTGGCCGGAGGAATCCCGAACCGGTCGCGTGCACCCTGCACGACGAGTGTCGGGACCGTCACCACGTCGAGCTCCGGTAGACGGCTCGGTGCCGGAGCCCCGCCCGTGCGAGGCGGAGGTTGCAAAGGGAAGGCAAGGCAGAGGACCCCGACGGCGCCGGTCTGCTCCCACGTCCGGCAGGCGACGCGTGCGCCCGCCGACCGGCCGCCGACGACGACCGGCAGCCCGCGCAGCTCGCCCGCGCGCAGGTGGTCGAGTACGGCCGTCCAGGCGGCGTCGAGCTGGCTCGCTGGAGCCGGCGAACGTCGCCCCGCGACGCGGTAGGGCTGCTCCACCAACGCGACGCTGAGCCCTTTCGAGCGTGCGGCGCCCGTCACTGCGACGAGATCTCGCGACGCCACGCCGCCGGCGGCTCCATGGCCGAGGACGAGCGCCGCTCTCGGCTCGTCGACGGGATGCAGGTGCGCCGTCGCGCGACCGTGCGGCGTGTCGACCGCGAGCGTCCCCACTCTCGACGGCGAGCTCAAAGCGGGACGCCGGAACCGGCCGTTCGCATGCTCGTGGACGGCTGCCGCTGGCCGAGCCCGAACCGCGCCGGCAGCGTGGTCTCTCCGCGGAAGGCGGCCGAGAGCCGCTCGGCCATCGCAGGCCCGTGCTTGAAGCCGTGCCCCGAGCCGCCGCCCACCAGCCAGACGTTCGGATGCACCGGGTGCGGCGCCGCGACGAAGTGCGTGTCGGCCGTGATCTCGTAGCGGCACGACCGCGCCGCCACGAGCGGGGCGCGCGCGAGGGCAGGGAAGCGCTCAGCGAGGTAGGCGCGCACCTCCGGCTCGGTGGTCGCGGTGTCGGGAAGCTCGGCGTCCGGGTCGAGCGGCGGGCCTTCCTGGTCGAACGCCGTCTTGGCGCCGAGTGCGTCGATATCGGCGGTGCCGTACATGGCGCGGTCGTAGTCGCACCAGGCGGGAACGCCGGGTGCGCGCCAGGCAGGGCCGCCGTCGAAGAAGAGCAGCTCCTGGCGCGTGACCGACAACGACACCAACTCGCCGAACAGGCTCGCGAGCCAGCCGCCGCAGGCCCACACGACCACGTCGCTGTCGAGCCGCGTCGAATCCTCGAGCGCGGCGCCGGCGCCGTCGGGCCGCGCGCGCGACCGCACGATTCGGGCACCGTGAGCGGCCGCCTGCGCCGCCAGCGCGCGGACTGCCCTCTGCGCGCGCACCACGCCGGCTTCCGGCTCGAGCAGGACGAACGTGAGGTCGTCGCCGCCGAAGCTCGGATACAGGCGTGCGGCGCTCTCCACGTCGAGACGCTCGACCGGGATGCCCTGCGCGGACAGCGTGCGCTCGGATGCGCCCTCCCATCCGTCCTCGTGGTGGGCGAACCAGGCGACGCCGCACTCGACGAGCAGGTCCGCCCCCGACTCGTCCTCGAGCTCGCGCCAGAGCGTCCGCGCGCGCCGCGCCATCGCGGCGTAGTCGGGGTCCGACCCGTGCGAGCAGCGGATCAGCCGCGTCTCCCCGCCCGAGCTCGCGCGCCGGTCGCCCGGCTCGAACTGGTCGACGAGCGTAACTCCTTCCCCGGCGCGGGCGAGCCACCAGGCCAGGGACGCGCCGAACGTACCGGCGCCCACGATCACGACGTCCATGGGTGCGACACCATACTTCTCGTCCGTGCGGATCCTGCTCGTCGACCCGGTCGCGTACACGCTGCCATACGACGACGCGCTGGCCGCCGCGCTGGCACGGCGCGGGCACGAGGTCGAGCTCGTGACGACGGCATCCGTGTTCGCCGGCACGCCCGAGCCGGTCGGATACCGGCGCAACGAGCTGTTCCTGCCCCTCTCGGGGCGGGTCTTCCGCCGCGCGCCCCGCTCGCGTCTGCGACGCGCGCTCGCCGCGCTGGAGTACGGGCCGGGCGCGGTCCGGCTGACACGGCGCTCGCGCTCGTTCCGGCCCGACGTCGTCCACGTCCAGTGGACGCCGCGGCACGCACTCGACCTCCGCTGGCTGAGACGCCTGCCGAGGCCGCGGGTCTTCACTGCGCACAACGCCCGCCCGCGCGATCCGCGGCATGTCGCCGCGCGGCGCGAGCTCTTCGGGCTCGTCGACCGGATCGTCGTGCACTCGCGCGGAGCCCGGGGGCGCGCGGTCGAGCTGGGGGCTCCGCCCGAGCGCGTGGTCGTGATCCCGCACGGCGTCTGGGAGCCCGACGCCGAGCCGCAGCCGCCGGAGGGGCGGACGCTGCTGTTCTTCGGCCTGATCCGTATGTACAAGGGCCTTGACGTGCTCGTGCGCGCGCTGCCGGAGGTAGCCGATGCGCGTCTCGTGGTGGCGGGCGACCCGTTCGGATCGCTCGACGGGCTCCACCGGCTCGCGGACGCCCTCGGCGTCGGCAGCCGGATCGAGTGGCGCACCGAGTTCGTTCCGGAGGCCGAGGTGCCGTCGCTCTTCCGCCGGGCGACGGCGGTCGTGCTCCCGTACCACCGCGGGGCAGAGATCGATTCCTCCGGAGTGATGGCGCTGGCGCTCGGATACGGCAGGCCGCTCGTCGTCAGCGACGTGGGAGCGCTCGGCGAGGTGGTGGCGGACTTCGCCGCCGGCCAAGTAGTTCCGCCGGACGACGTCTCCGCGCTTGCGCGGGCGTGCGACGAGGTGCTGGACGATCCCGCCGCCGCCTTCTCGGGCACGCAGGCCGCGCGGCGTGCGCTCTCGTGGGACTCGGTCGCCGAGGCACACGAGCGGATGTACGCGGATATCGTCGCGCCCCGATGATCGCGAAGGCACTCTTCTGGGGCAGTCTCGGCGCCCTCGCCTGGACGCACGCCGGATACCCGCTCGCGGCGGCGGCGCTCGCGCGCCTGCGGCCGAGGCCGGTGCAGAAGGACGACGTCACGCCGAGCGTGACCGTGATCGTTCCCGCCCACGACGAGGAGGACGTGATCGCGGGCCGGCTCGCGAACCTGCGCGAGGTGGACTACCCCGAGTGCGAGATCGTCGTCGCCTCGGACGGTTCCCGCGATCGCACGAGCGAGATCGCCGCCTCCGTCGCGGGCGTGCGTGTGCTCGAGCTGCCGCGCGGCGGCAAGACGCGCGCGCTCGACTCCGCGGTGCGCGCCGCGACGAGCGAGATCGTCGCGTTCACGGACGCCAACGCGCGCTGGGAGCCCGACGCGCTGCGCAAGCTCGTGCGCAGCTTCGCCGACCCCGACGTCGGCTACGTGTGCGGGCAGCTGCGGCTCGAGTCGCCCGACGGCACGAACCGCGAGGGTCTCTACTGGCGTTACGAGCTGCTGGTGCGGGAGAGCGAGTCGCTGCTCGGCTCCGTGACCGCCGGCAACGGCGCGATCTACGCCCTGCGCCGGACGGATTACGTCGAACAGGGCGATCCGCGCTCGGGACACGACTTCGCGCTGCCGTACCAGCTGGCGCAGCGCGGCCGGCGCGCGGTGTACGAGCCCGAGGCCGTCGCGCGGGAGAAGCCGGCGCGAGACCTCGAGGACGAGTACGGCCGGAAGGTGCGGATGTTCGCGCGCTCCTGGCAGCACGTGGCGACCGGCCGGGCGCTGCGCGGCGGCGGCGCGACGTTCCTGTTCCAGATCGTCTCCCACCGCGTGCTGCGCTATGCGAGCGGCCCGCTCCACCTCGTCCTGCTCGCGACGAGCGTGCTGCTCGCCGACGACGGCCGCGCGTATCGCAGCGCGCTCGCGGCTCAGGGCGGGTGGATCGGGCTGGCGGCCGCGGGACGGGCGCGGATGCCGATCCCGGGTGCGGCGCTCGCTTACTACTACGGGCTCGTCACGTGGGCGACCGTCGCCGGCCTCGCTCGTTATCTCCTCGAAGGCGCCCCCGCCGTGTGGGAGCAGGCGGAGGGCACGCGCTAGCTCGTCACCGGCGGCGCGTCTCCGTCGAGGAGTTGGAAGTGGACTCCCGGATAGCGGTCGAGCCATGCGCGCACGAGGAACGCCAGCTCGATCTGCGCCTGCCGTGGCGGGTGCCAGGGCTCCCCGGACTGCGGGACGACGATCTCGACCGCGTTCTCGTCGACGCGCTCGGTGAAGCAGCCGAGCCCTCGTACCTCGGCGATCAAGGCGTCCACAACTGTCGCGTCGCTCAGCTCCAGGCGCACGTCAAACCCACTCGCAGGCTTCCGATCCTTTCACGCCCGGGCCTGGACTTCCACTCCCCGCAGGAGCAGCGCACCCGTCCGAAAAGGGTGGACCGGGCGCGGACGGACGCGCGGGCCGGGGCTGCGCTTGCGCTGCCGCACAGAGGGCGCCTTAGGCGGAGTAGGTCTCCGTCCACGGCTCGACGGCCGCCGCGACGTCGGCGGCGAGCCGGTCGGCGTCGTCGGGCTCCAGCGTCGCGGTCGTGACGCGGATCGCGGGCGGGCTCTCGATCCGCCAGCGCTCGCACGCGATGACCGCCCAGCCCCGCTGGAGCAGCGCGACGACCGCGGTGGCCTCCTCCGGAACCGGAATCCAGACGTTGAAGCCCGAGCGGCCGTGGGCGGCGACGCCGCGCTCGGCGAGCGCCGTCAGGAGCGCGCGCCGGCGCGCGCCGTACGCGGCCTCGGCGCGTCGAACGTGCTCGCGAGCGGGCCTACGAGACCAGAACGCGGCAACGAGCTGCTGGAGGATGCGGCTGACCCAGCCCGTCCCGAGCAGCTGCCGGCCCTCCACGCGTGCGACCGTCGTGGCGTCGCCGGCGAGGACGGCGAGGCGGAGGTCGGGCCCGAGCGATTTCGAGACCGAGCGGATCGTCGCCCACTTCGGCCGCCCGGGCGAGGCGATCGTGAACGCCGGCGCGCCCGCCACGCCCGCGGCGTGGTCGTCCTCGATCAGCAGCAGGTCCTCGTGGGCGTCGAGGAGCGTTCGCAGCTCGGTCGCGCGCTCGGCGTCGAGCGCGGCCCCCGTCGGGTTCTGCGCGCGCGGCGTCACGATCGCGGCGCGGGCGCCCCGGCGGATCGCTCGCTCGAGCGCCTCGGGACGCGGCCCGCAATCGTCGACCGCCACCCCCGCCAGCGTGAGGCCGAGCGGTCGCAACAGGTCGTACGCGCGCACGAAGCCGGGGTCCTCGACCGCGACGGCGTCCCCGGGCCGGAGGTGCGCGGCGAGCACGCGCTCGACGCCGTCGAGCGCGCCCCCGACGACGGCGATGTCCGGCGCCGTGATGCCGTCCGCTTCGAACTGCGCTCGCGCCAGCTCCACGAGCGCGTCGAGCTTGCCCTCCTCGAGGTACAGCGCCGGCGAGGTATCGATCCGTTCGAGGGCGTCGGCCAGCGAGGGGAGCAGCTCGGGATCGGGATTGCCCGTGGCAAGGTCGCGCGCGCCGGCAGGCACCAACACACCCGTTCGCACCGGCAGCGGCGGCCGGGCCGCCACGCTGGTCCCGCGGCGCCCGGCCGCCGTGACGAGGCCGCGTTCGCGCAGCTCGCGATAGGCGGACGCGGCCGTCATCGGGCTCACTCCGAGCGTCGCCGCGAGGCCTCGGATCGGCGGCAGCCGCCGCCCGGGATCGAGCCGGCCGTCACGGACCGCCCGTTCGACGCTGGCGGCGATCTCCGTCGCGGTCTTGCCTTCGATCTTTTGCACTAGCTCGAGAGAAGTTTGTACTATAACGACCTTCGGGATGAGCACGAGTCGCACGACCGTTCGCAGGCACGGGGAGCGCGGCCGGTACAACCGGTCGACGGTCGACGCGATCCTCGACGAGGCGCTCTTCTGCCATGTGGGCTTCGTCCACGAGGGCCATCCCTTCGTAATTCCGACGATTCACGCACGCGTCGGCGACGCGCTCTACCTGCACGGCTCGCCCGCGAGCCGGATGTTGCGCACGCTCGAGCGGGAGGTGGACGTCTGCGTCACGGCCACGCTGCTCGACGGCCTCGTGCTCGCGCGCTCCGTCTACATGCATTCGCTGAACTACCGGTCGGCCGTCGTCCTCGGCCGGGCGCAACCGGTCGAGCGCGAGGACGAGAAGCGAGAGGCGCTGGCTGCGGTCGTCGAGCACATCGTCCGCGGCCGCGGCGCCGACGCCCGCCCTCCGAGCGACGCAGAGCTGCGCGGAACGATGCTCCTCCGACTGTCCCTGGACGAGGCGTCGGCGAAGGTCCGGAGGGGGCCGCCGAACGATTTCGAGGACGACCTGGACCTTCCGATCTGGGCCGGGGTCATCCCGCTCGCTATGGTCGCGGGCGAGCCGGTGGCGGACGAAATGGTGCCGGCCGGGATGCCCGCGCCGACGTACGCGACCCGGTACCGGCGGCCGCGCTGAGCGAGGCGGCCGCATTCCTCGCCGTCGCGCTCGCCGTGATCGTGACGCCCGGCCAGGACACGGCGCTCACCATCCGGAACACGCTGCTCGGCGGACGGCGCGGCGGGGTCTTCACCGCCGTCGGCATCTCGAGTGGGCAGCTCGTCTGGACGCTCACGACGGCCGTCGGGATCAGCGCTCTGCTCGTCGCCTCGCAGCCTGCGTTCGTCGCGCTCAAGCTCCTCGGCAGCGCCTACCTCGTCTACCTGGGCGCACACGCTCTCGCCGGCGCTTTGGGGCGGCGAGGGCCGGCCGCGCCCCTCCCGCGCGGATCCGCTCGGCTGCATGCCTCGACCGCGTTCCGGCAGGGACTCCTCAGCAACCTCGGCAACCCGAAGTCGCTGGCCTTCTTCACCAGCCTCCTTCCCCAGTTCGGGCGCTCTGTCTCGTCGCTGTTGCCACTCGGCCTCGTCTTCTGCGCGCTCACGCTGGCGTGGCTGAGCGGGTACGCCGTCGTCGTCGGGCGCGCCGGCGACGTGCTGCGCCGCGGGAACGTTCGCCGCGCGCTCGACGGCGTGACGGGCGCCGTGCTGGTCGCGCTCGGTCTCCGGCTCGCGACGGCGCACCGTCCGGCATGACCGTCGCCGTCGTGGGGCTCGGCGCGATGGGAAGCCGCGTCGCGCGGCGGCTCCTCGGCGCGGGTCACGATGTCGTCGTTTGGAACCGGACGCGCGAGCGGATGCTCCGGCTCGTCGAGCTCGGCGCCGCGCCCGCCGCCACTCCCGCCGAGGCCGCACGTCGCGCGAATGTCGTCGTGACGATCGTCTCGGACGCGGCCGCCTTGCGTGCTGTCACGGAGGGGCCGTCCGGTGTCGCGGCCGGTGTCGGCGAGATGGCGACCGTCTGCGAGATGTCGACCGTGGAACCGGACGCCGTCCTGCGGCTCGGATCGATCCTGCCGGCCGGGGCGGGCGTGCTCGACGCGCCCGTGCTCGGGAGCATCGCGGAGGCGGACTCTGGCTCGCTGACGATCCTCGTGGGCGGCCCGGCGGCCTTCGTGGAGCGCGCGAGGCCGGTCCTCTCGGCGCTCGGGATTCTCGTCCATATCGGGCCGCTCGGCGCCGGTGCGGCCGCCAAGCTGGTGGCCAACGCTGCGCTCTTCGGAACGATCGCGCTGCTCGGGGAGGCGCTCGCGCTCGCCGACGGACTCGGGCTCCCTCGAGAGACCGCCTACGCGGTGCTGGCTGCGACGCCGCTCGCGGCGCAGGCGGAGCGTCGGCGCAGCGCCATCGAAGCGAAGGCATACCCGCCGCGCTTCACGCTCTCGCTCGCGCGGAAGGACGCCGACCTGATCGCGCAGGCCGCGGCGTCCTCGGACGTCGATCTCCGTCTCGCCGCTGCAACGAGATCGTGGTTCGCCGCGGCGGAGGGCGCGGGGTGGGGGAGTCGAGACTACGTCGCGGTGATCGCCCGGATCATGAGCCGGAAGCCGTCATCTCGAGCGCCTGCCCAGCGCTAGGTTCGGCGCGTGAAGGCTCTACGCAAGCCGCCGCGTGTCCGCCGGGGCGACACGGTCGCCGTCGTCTCTCCCTCGGCCGGCGGGGTGGCCCTATGGCCGCACCGCGCCGACCGCGGACGGTCGTACCTCGAGTCGCTCGGGCTCGACGTCCGGCTGATGCCGAACGCGGCGCGGGCCGAGGGATGGGTCTCGGCGCCGGCGGAGGCACGCGTCGAGGATCTTCACCAGGCGTTCCTGGCGGACGACGTCGCCGTCGTGCTGTGCGGCATCGGAGGGAACCACTCGAACCAGCTGCTGCCGCTGCTCGACTACGACCTGATCGGGTCGCATCCGAAGGTCTTCCAGGGCTATTCGGACATCACGGTGCTTCACTGGGCACTCGCGAAGCACGCAGGGCTATCGACGTTCTTCGGGCCGGCGCTCGTCCCGGAGCTCGGCGAGTTTCCGGGCGTGCTTCCGTACACCGACCGCTACCTCCGCGCCGCCTGGTTCGGCGACGGCCCGATCGCGTACGAGCACGCGCCGACCTGGACGGACGAGCTGCTCGACTGGAACGCGAAGGCGGATCTGACGCGGCCGCGGGAGCTCCACGAGAGCGAGGGGTGGATCGCGGTCCGCCAGGGGTCGGCGTCCGGGCCGCTCCTCGGCGGCACGCTCGAATCGATCTGCTGGCACGTGAAGGGCTCGTCTCAGTGGATCGACCCTGCAGGCTCGATCCTGTTCCTCGAGACGTCCGAGGCGGCGCCCTCCCCGGCCGACGTCGACGGCTACCTGACCGATCTCGAGCAGCTCGGCGTCTTCGACGACGCGGCGGCGCTGCTCTTCGCCCGTCCCTATGGCTACGCGCCCGACCGCGCCGAGACGCTCTGGGAGGTAGTCGCACGACGCACGGAAGCCTCCGGCATCCCGGTGCTCGTCAACGTCGACGCCGGACACACGGATCCGATGCTCACGCTGCCGATCGGATGCCACGCGCACGCCGACGCCGGCGAGAAGCGCCTCGAGCTGCTTGAGCCCGCCGCCGCGGATTGACGGCGCGGCTCAGTGCGTCGGAGTGAGAGCGGCCTCCCGGCGCACGCCCGGCCGGACGAGCTCGGCGCCGGCTACGAGGCCGTCCACGAGCGCATCGAGCTCGAGCCGTCCCTCGAGGCCCGCGAGCTTGCGCGGATCGCCGCGCGTCTCCGCGAGCGGCGACGCGAAGAGCGTGCAGCAGTCGTCCGCGGGCAGGTTCGAGACCTCGAGCGTGCCGATGCTCTCGGCCTCGTGCACGATCTCGGCCTTGTCCCAGCCGAGCAGCGGCCGGAGGAGCGGTAGCGGGCTCGCCGCCTCGACGACGCCGAGATTGTGGAGCGTCTGGCTCGAGACCTGGCCGAGCGAGTCGCCGGTGACGAGCGCCGCGGCGTCCTCGCGGCGTGCGAGCGCCGCCGCGACTCTCACCATCAGCCGCCGCTGGGCGAGCACCTGCAGCCGCCCGGCGCCGGCCGTGGCGAGCTGCCGCTGGGCCTCGCCGAACGGGACGACGAAGAGCCGGGACGAGCCCTGAAAGCGATCGAGCCGCGCGACTTGCGCGTAGCTCTTGTAGATCGACTCGGGGCCCGTGAAGGGGCGGCCGCTGAAGTGGACGAAGTCGCAGCGAAGCCCGCGCTTCATCATCCTGAACGCCGCGACGGGGGAGTCGATCCCGCCGGAGAGCAGCACGAGCGCTCGGCCGCTCGTCCCCACGGGAAGCCCGCCGCGCCCCCGGAGCTTCTCGGTGTAGGCGAAGATCTCGCTCCGGTCGACCTCGAGGTGGATCTCCGCGTCCGGCGTATCGAGGTCGACGCCGAGGCCGAGCTCGTCCTGCACGGCCCGTCCCACCAGCGAGGCGAGCTCGTGCGAGGTGAGCGGCCACTGCTTGTCGCGCCTGCGTGCCCGGACCGCGAACGTCTGCGCGGGCTTGTCCCGCAACAGGTCGACCGCGGCTGCGGCCGCCGCGTCGGGCGTCTTCTCCAGCACGACCGCGGGATGCACGAGATTGACGCCGATCACGTCGAGCGCGCGGGCGACCAGCTCGTCGGCGTCGTCGTCGGGCCCGAGCAGAGCGAGCACTCCGCCGCGCTGGCGGTACTCGAGCTCGCCGAGGCCGCTGAACGCGCGCTTGACGTTGCGCTGGAGCTGTGCATAGAAGCGCCAGCGGTTGCGGCCGCGGAGCACGATCTCGCCGAACTTCATCAGCACGCATGCACTCATCCGCCCACGAATCTAGCGGCCGACGGAAACGGCGGGGCTACAGGCGCGCGAACCGGGCGACCGCACGGAGCAGCACCCCGAGCTCCTGCCCGCGCTCGGTGAGCACGTACTCCGCGCGCGGCGGACGCGAGTCCACGAGGCGCCGCTCGAGGATCCCGGCCGCCTCCAGCTCGGCCAGACGGGCCGCGAGCGTCCCGGGCGGGATTCGACCGACGGCCTGCGTGAACTCGTTGAAGCGCGATGCGCCCGAGTGCGCGGCGTACAGGATCGACACCGTCCATCGGCGCTCGAGGAGGCCCGCCGCACGGCGGACCTCCTCGGGGACGGGGGGACAGCTACGGCAGCGCGACGACATCGGGCGCCGGCTCGAGGGCATGCTCCAGCACCTCTCCGATAGTCATCACCGGGTGGAAGCGGACGACCTCGCGAACGTCCGCCGGCACGTCGTCGAGGTCGCCGCGGTTGCGCTCGGGAAGGACGACGTCGGTGAGACCGGCGGCGTGGGCGGCGAGGACCTTCTGCTTGATCCCGCCGACCGGCAGCACACGCCCCTGGAGCGTGACCTCGCCCGTCATCCCGACGGTGTGCGTCACGGGGCGACCGGTTAGCAGCGAGGCGAGCGCCGTCGCGATCGTCACGCCGGCGCTGGGGCCGTCCTTCGGGATCGCCCCCGCCGGGACGTGCACGTGGAAGCAGCGCTCGTCGAACTCCTGCTCCTCGATGCCGAGCTCGTCCGCGTGCGCGCGCACCCACGAGAGCGCGATTCGCGCCGACTCCTTCATCACGTCGCCGAGCTGGCCCGTGAGGACGAGCGGCTCCGCGCCCTTCATCCGGGTCGCCTCGACGAACAGGACCTCGCCGCCCGTGCCCGTGACCGACAAGCCGGTGGCGACACCAGGCACGGCCGTCCGCTCGGCGGCCTCGTGGAAGAAGCGCTGACGGCCGAGCGCGTCGCGGACCTCGGCGACGCCGATCGCGACCAGCGCCTCCGCCGCCTCGGCGGCGACGCGGGTGGCGGTCTTGCGGAGCACCTTCCCGAGCTCGCGCTCGAGCTGGCGGACGCCCGCCTCGCGCGTGTAGTCCGCGATCACGAGCCGCAGCGTCTCGTCGTCGATCGTGACCTCGTCCTCGCGCAGGCCGTTCCTTTCGCGCTGGCGCGGCCACAGGTAGCCCCTGGCGATCGCCACCTTCTCCTCGACGGTGTAGCCCTCGAACGGGATGATCTCCATCCGGTCGAGCAGCGGCCCCGGGATCGTCTCCGTCCAGTTCGCCGTCGCGATGAAGAAGACGTTCGAGAGGTCGAGCTCCACGTCGAGGTAGTGGTCGCGGAAGGAGTGGTTCTGCGCCGGGTCGAGCACCTCGAGCAGCGCCGCCGACGGGTCGCCGCGCCAGTCGGCGCCGACCTTGTCGACCTCGTCGAGCAGGATCACCGGGTTCATCGTCCCCGCGTCGCGCAGCGCGCGAACGAGGCGGCCCGGCAGGGCGCCGATGTAGGTGCGCCGGTGGCCGCGGATCTCGGCCTCGTCGCGGATGCCGCCGAGCGACATGCGCACGAACTCGCGACCCATCGCGCGTGCGACCGACTCGCCGATCGAGGTCTTGCCGGTACCCGGAGGGCCGACCAGCGTGAGGATCGCGCCCGAGCGCTTGTCCTCGGCGATCCCGCGCTCGCTGCGGAGCTTTCGCACCGCCAGGTACTCCACGACGCGCTCCTTGACGTCCTCGAGGCCGGCGTGGTCAGCGTCGAGCACCTCGCGCGCGTGGTCGGGGTCGAGCCGGTCCTCGGAGCGCTTGCTCCACGGCACAGCGAGGAGCCAATCCAGGTACGTGCGGATCATCTGCGTCTCGGGCGAGCTCTCGCCCATCCGCTCGAAGCGCGAGAGCTCGCGCTCGGCCTGCTCGCGGACCTCGTCCGGCATGCCGGCCTCGGCGATCTTCGCGCGGTAGTCCTCGGCGACGGAACCCTCGTCCTCGCCGAGCTCCTTGCGGATCGACTCGAGCTGCTTGCGAAGCACGTACTCGCGCTGCTGCTTGGCGGCGCCGGACTCGACGTCGTCGCGGATCCGCTTGCGGACCTGTAGCTCGGCCAGGCGCTCGCGCTGGAATGCGAGGGCGAGCTCGAGCCGCTCGACGACGCCGACGGCCTCGAGCAGTTCCACCTTCTGCTCGAAGGTGAGGTCGGGCGAGTAGCCGCAGGTGTCCGCGAGCGCGCCGGGCTCCGTGATCGAGCGGACGAAGGCCGAAATGCGGCCGTCGTCGCCACGCAGCTGGAGGATCTCCTCGACGACGGCGCGGTACTCACGCTCGACGTCGCGGACGCGGATCGCAGGCGGGTTGTCGTCCTGCCGCTCCTCGACCTCGACGCGCAGCCGCCCGCGTGCGTCGGTGTGCGCCGCGCCCGCGATGCCTCGGTGGAGGCCAGTCAGCGCGACGGCGGCGCCGCCACCGGGCAGGCGCACGCGCTCGGACACGTCCGCGACCGTGCCGACCTTCGCATAGGCGTTCTCGTGCTGCGGGACGAGCAGGACGCGATCCTCGTCGCCGACGTCGACGGCGAGGGTGACGTTCATGTTGGGGAAGACGACGACGTCTTCCAGGGGAACGAGCAACAGGGTCGTCAAGCGACGTTCACCTCTTTCGGGCTAGTTCGGTGGTACAAGCTACGGAAATTGTAGCTACTGCTTCTGGCGTAGCGCTAACGCGTGTGGGGTAGCGTTTTCCCCTGCGATGGAGCCCGAGGACGAGCCGAAGTCGTACCTCGTCGCGCACGTCCGGGAGGCGCTCGCGCGCGATGCGCGCGTGAACGAGCTCCACGTCGACGTCACCGTCGCAGGACGCCGCATCTTCCTCACCGGCGAGGTCGGCAGCGAGCAGCGCAAGCAGGCCGTGACCGAGGTCGTGGGCGAACTGCTCCCCGACTACGAGGTGCACAACGAGACGAGCGTCCCGCCAGTCGGCGAGCCCGGCGAGCCGGAGGAACTTTCGTGAGCCCGGTGCGCGTGGCCGCGGTCGCAGACATCCACTTCGGGACCGACTCGGCCGGCCGGCTGCGACCGTATCTCGAGGAGCTCTCGGAACGGGCGGACCTGCTCGTGATCGCGGGGGACGTGACCACCTGCGGGGGGCGAGACGAGGCGAGGGTGCTGGCCGCGGATCTTCGCGGCGCGGACGTGCCCGTGCTCGCCGTGCTCGGGAACCACGACTACCACGGCGGGCACGAGGAGGAGGTGCGCGCAATCCTCGAGGGAGCAGGGGTGCAGGTGCTCGAGGGCGAGTCGACAATCGTGCAGGTCAACGGGTCACGCGTCGGCGTGGCGGGCATCAAGGGCTTCGGCGGCGGCTTCGCCGGCGCTTGCGGGGCGGAGTTCGGCGAGCCCGAGATGAAGGCGTTCATCCGCCACACGCGGTCGGTCGCGGAGCAGCTCGAGGACACGCTCCGGACGCTCGATGCCGACGTCCGCGTCGCGCTGCTCCACTACGCGCCCGTGAAGGGGACGCTCCTCGGCGAGCGGCTCGAGATCTACCCGTTTCTGGGCAGCTATCTGCTCGCGGAGGCGGTCGACCGCGGCGGCGCCGATCTCGTCTTCCACGGTCACGCCCACCGCGGCGTTGAGAAGGGGATCACGCCCGGAGGAATCCATGTGCGCAACGTCGCGCTCCCGGTCATCCGGCGCGCGTACAACGTCTACGCGCTCGGAGACGCGGCCGCCGATTGAGAGCGGCCTGAGGACGAGCCCGCCGCGGGCCTCAGCCGAGGGTAGAGTTCGCGTGGCCAAGGGAGGCTGCAGTGTGGAGCGGGATCGCGGTTTTCGTCCTCTACGTTTTCGGAATCGCCTTCTTCCGGATTCTGGGCGGGCTTGCTGGGGCGGCGGAAGCGTTCCAGGCCTGGGGCCGGGCGTCGTCGGCGCTACCGGCGAATCGAATCCGGACTCACTAGACCGGCGCTGCTAAGTAGGAGTCACCCGGAACCACTTGATGTGGTCTCGGCTACTGGTTCCACTTGTCGGCAGTGCTCTTGCCGTGCCGACGGCTCTTCGCCCGCACGCTCGTCACGTCGGGCGGCGTAGCTGCGTCGAAGATCTCGCCGCTCGTGTCCCTCATCTCCCCCTGCGTGCGGCGGGCCGAGAAGCTCTTGCCGAACTGGTGCATCCTGCGGAAGAACCTGTTCATGCGGTTCCCGTACCCGCTCGCGCCCGTTTCGCACCCCGCGTCAGCGTAAAGAGGGACAATCGAGCACGCGATGGACGGGCGCTTCCGCGACCGATCCGAGGCTGGGCGGCTGCTCGGCGAACGATTGCGCGAGTACGCAGGGCGCGACGACGTCGTCGTGCTGGCGCTGCCGCGCGGCGGTGTCCCCGTGGGCTTCGAGGTCGCCGACGCGCTCGGCGCTCCGCTCGACGTCTTCGTCGTGCGGAAGCTCGGAGTTCCCGGCCACGAGGAGCTCGCCTTCGGCGCGGTCGCGAGTGGCGGAGTGCGGGTGCTCAACGCGAGCGTGGTGGATGCTGCGCTGATGGGCTCCGACGACGTCGAGCGGGTCGCGCGACGCGAGCTCGTCGAGGTCGAGCGGCGCGAGGCCGCGTACCGTGGTGGCCGTCCGCCGGTCGACGTCGAAGGGAAGGTGGCGATCCTCGTCGACGATGGCCTCGCGACGGGCGCGAGCATGCGTGCGGCCATCCGCGCCGTCCGTCAGCGGAACCCGAGCAGGATCGTGGTCGCGGTCCCCACCGCGGCGGCGTCGACGTGTGACGAGCTCGCGCGCGAGGTCGACGAGATCGTATGCCTGCGAACACCGGAGCCGTTCTATGCGGTGGGCCTGTGGTACGACGACTTCTCGCAGACGAGCGACGACGAAGTGCGCGAGCTACTCGAGCGCGCCGCCGCGAAGGCGTCGTCCGCGCGCCCGTGACGGCCGAGGAGCTCGTGATCGAGGCGGCCGGCGCCGAGCTCGGCGGGAACTTGACCGTTCCCGACGACACACGCGGCGTCGTCCTGTTCGCCCACGGCAGCGGCAGCAGCCGGCACAGCCCGCGCAACCGTCGCGTCGCCGACGTGCTCCACGACGCCCGGCTCGCGACGCTTCTCATCGATCTCCTTACCGCCGAGGAGGAGCAGGTGGATCTCGCGACGCGCGAGCACCGCTTCGACATCGAGCTCCTCGCCGGCCGGCTCGTCGTGGCGGCCGACCGGCTCGCGGACGACCCGCGCACGTCTGGGCTACCGCTCGGCTACTTCGGCGCGAGCACCGGCGCCGCCGCCGCGCTCGTCGCCGCCGCGGAGCGTCCTGCCGCGCGGGCGGTCGTCTCCCGGGGCGGAAGGCCCGATCTCGCCGGCGACGAGCTCGAGCGGGTCGAGGCGCCCACACTGCTGATCGTGGGCGCCCGCGACCCCGTCGTCCTCGACCTCAACCGGCAGGCGATGGAACACATGCACGCCGAAACGCGGCTCGAGATCGTTCCCGGCGCAACGCACTTGTTCGAGGAACCCGGTGCGCTCGACGACGTGGCCCGGCTGGCGCGCGAGTGGTTCGTGGCGAAGCTATGACGCCGCGGCCCGCGCCGTGCGAGCGGCGGTGCGGGCGAGCCTGAGCGGCTCGGGCGTCCGCGCCTCGTCGGCGGTGAGGAGGACGACGCGCGCAGCCGTCTCGGCGCTCGTCCGCCAGGCGGCGTGCACGGCGAGGGGCCGGGTCCCGGGCCGCGTGCGGACCCAGTAGCCGACCAGCTCGTCGTCGAGGACGAGTTGCGAGAGCGCTCCGGCCGCGTCGGCGGGCCAGTTGCCGCCCGCCGCCAGCGGACGGTGCGTGACGCCCACGGTCGGCAGGCCGAGGGCGGCGCCTAGCTGCAGCGCGAGCCCCGCGCGCCGCGGATGGTCCCGACCGGTCGCATCGACCAGGACGACGTGCGGCTCCACCGGTAGTGCGCGGACGGCCGACTCGAGCAGCGGCCCCTCACGGAGCGCGAGCAGCCCGGGCGCGTAGCGCGCTCCGGCCTCGCCCTCCACCAGCGCGGTCCGGCCGTCGGCGAGCGCGGCGCCCGCCCACGCGCGGTCGCCGCGTGCCCCGGCGCCGGACTTGTCGCGCGGAAAGCAGATGAAGCAGCCTCCGGCCAGGAGCGTGGGCGGCGGCGACCACCCTCCGGACGCTTCGTGCGCGAGCCGTCGCTGCTCGGCGACCAGCTCGTCGACGGAGCCCGGCCACGCGTACACGCCCGCATACTGCACCGGTGCGAACGCAGGCGGACCTCGCCGAGGTGATCGCGGCGGAGGTCGACGACGCGCGTGTCGTGGAGGCGTTTCGGGCGGTGCCGCGAGCCGCCTTCGTCCCAGAGGAGCACGTCGAGGACGCGTACGCCGATATCCCGATTCCCATTCCGCATGGGCAGGTGACGACACAGCCGTCGCTGGTCGCGCGAATGCTCGCCGCCCTCGCGCTCAAAGGAGACGAGCGCGTGCTCGAGATCGGAACCGGTTACGGCTTCCAGACTGCACTTCTGGCCCGCCTCGCCGCCGTCGTCTGGAGCGTCGAACGACTCCCCGACGTGGCCGCGACAGGCAGGGCGCGCCTCGAGCGGGCAGGGATCGCGAATGCCGCCGTCGTCGCCGGTGACGGGAGCGAGGGCCTGCCAGGGCAGGCGCCGTTCGACGCGATTCTCGTGTCTGCGGCGTTTCCGGGCGTGCCGCCTCCGCTCGCGGCCCAGCTCGCGCCGGGAGGGCGCCTGGTGCAGCCGATCGGGCGTGGCGGGAACGAGGAGGTCGTGCTGTTCGAGCTGGGACCGCGCGGCCTGGAGCGGCGGCGCATGGTCACCGGCGCCCACTTCGTGCGGCTCGTAGGGAGGCACGGATTCCGCGGCTAGCGCTCGCCGGCGACACGATGCTGGGACGCAGCGTCGCCGACGCGCTGGCGAGGTCGGCTCCGGACACGCTCGTCGCGCCCGAGATCGTCGAGCTCGCACGCGAGGCGGATCTGTTCGTGCTCAACCTCGAATGCTGCATCTCGGAGCGCGGCCAGCCGTGGCCCGATCCTCGCAAGCCCTTCTTCTTCCGGGCCCCGCCGGCCGCAGCGGAGCTGCTGGCCCTCCTCGGCGTCGACTGCGTCAGCCTCGCCAACAACCACGCCCTCGACTTCGGCGAAGAGGCGCTGCTCGACACATTCGAGCATCTGCGAGCCGCAGGCATCGCGTGGGTCGGCGCCGGCGCCGACGAGGCTGAGGCGCGCGCCGCCCGCGTGCTCGAGCTCGACGGTTTCGGGCTCGGCGTGCTCGCGTTCGCCGATCACCCGCTCGACTTCGCCGCCGGCCCGGCGCGTCCGGGGATCGCGCTCGCCGACCTCTGGAGCGGACCCGTTCCGGACTGGGTCGGGCGCGCGATAGGCGACGTGGAGGCCGAGGCCGTGCTCGTCACGCCGCATTGGGGCCCGAACATGACGCCGTCGCCGGTGGCCCACGTGCGAGCCGCCGCCCGCGGGCTCATCGATGCGGGCGCGGCGCTCGTCGCCGGCCACTCCGCCCACGTCTTCCACGGCGTCGAGGGCCGTGCGCTCTACGACCTCGGCGACTTCCTCGACGACTACGCCGTCTCCTCCACGCTTCGCAACGACCTCGGGCTCTTCTTTCTCGTCGACGTCGACGCACGCGGCCCGACGCGGATCGAGGCGGTTCCGTTGAAGCTCGACTACTGCCACACGCGCCTGGCGGACGGCGACGACGCCGCGTGGATCCGCCGCCGCTTCCGCGAGGCATGCGCCGAGCTCGGGACGGAGGTTGTGGAGGAGCGGGGACGGCTCGTCATTCGTAGAACGTGAGCACCGCGAGCACGGCGTAGAGCCCGACGAGCGCCCAGCCCTCGAACATGACGGCCTCGCCGTCCCC
>JBKOYJ010000021.1:0-7238 GCA_046725345.1 Actinomycetota bacterium
CCGTCGGCCTCGTACGCGAGGAGCGCGTTCTCGTCCTCGATCGCTGCCAGGGGGACGTTCGCCGTGAAGCCCTGCTCGGCATGGGCGACGACGAAGCGCGCGGTCGGCTTCGGACGCACGAGCTCCGCGAGCTCGCGCCAGTGGACTCCCCGGAAGCGCGTGTCGAAGCGGCTCCAGCGCGTGACGCAGTGGATGTCGGTCGTGATCTCGACGCTCGCGAGCCGTCGGAACTCCTCCCAGGTGAGGGTGATCGGGTTCTCGACCTGCCCCCAGACTCGGAAGTCCCACGTAGCCAGGTCGGTCTTCGGAACGGCTCCCGCATGGAGGACGGGCCACTTCTCGGTCAGGTACTGGCCGGGCGGAAGCCGCACCGGGTCGTAGCCGAGCTCCGCCACCTTCTGCTCGGCCTTTGCCCGAAAGAGCGCCATTGGTTCCTACACTAACGGCGGTGCAGAGCGTGACCTTCCAGACGGCAGTTGCCCGCCGGCCGCGCGGGTTCGTGGGTGTTACGGGGCCCGATGCGGAATCGCTGCTGCAGCGTGTGGTCTCGAACGACGTCGAAGCACTCGGCGAGGGCGAATCGTGCGAGGCGCTGCTCCTGACGGCGAAGGCTCGTGTGATCGCGCCGCTCCGAATCGTCCGGCGTTCCGAGGACGACTTCCTGCTTCTGACCGAGCCCGAGCTCGGCGAACGGGTTCGCCGGGAGCTGCTCCGCTTCCGCCTCGCCTCGAAGGCCGAGGTCGAGCTCGAGGAGCACGAGGCGTACATCGTCCTCGGCGACGAGCAGCGCGCAGGCGCGCTCGCACTTGCGACGGGCGACTACGGCGTCGCCGCGTTCGAGGTCGTGGACGGCGAAGTTCCCGATATCGCGGAGCCGCTGTCCGACGAGGCGCTCGAGCTGCTCCGGATCCAGGCACGCACGCCGCGCTGGGGACGTGAGATCGACGACCGCGTGCTCCCCGTCGAGGCAGGCCTCGTCGAGCGCGCCGTCAGCCTGACGAAGGGCTGCTTCCCCGGCCAGGAGCCTATTGCCCGCCTCCACTACCGCGGGCACGCCAACCGTGGGCTTCGACTTCTCGAGCTCGCCGAGGGCGACCTCCCGCCCTACGACGCCGAGGTACGTCTGGGCGACAAGCCCGTCGGCCGCATGACGAGCGCCGCGCGCACCGCGGACGGACGGATCCACGCACTCGCATTCGTGCGCACCGAGGTGCCCGTAGACGCTGAACTCGCGGTGGGAGAGGCCAGCGCCAGGCAGCTAGACTAGGCCGCCGAGCGCCCGTAGCTCAGGGGATAGAGCGCAGCCCTGCGGAGGCTGAGGCCAGAGGTTCGAATCCTCTCGGGCGCACTCTCCGCCGGGAAGTCCGGCTCGCGCTCCGCGTGAGCCATGACGACTTCCCGGCGTTCGTGCTTCGATCCACGCGTTTGCGAGCTACGCCCGCCATGTCGGTCGCAGCGGCCGACGTTGCAGAGGAAGGGTGTGGACACCGCCGAAGGGTCTCGGCGTGGCGGACGCGCCGGTTGGGATCGTTCTCAGGCACCACCGCGACCTCGAGGGGCGGGCGTGGCATGTCTGGCTGCGACGGGGGCTGCTCGCGCTCGTGGCCGTGCTGCCGGTTCTCGGCCTGCTCAACGTCTTCGGGCAGCGTCCGCACACGTCGAGCGTGGCCGGTCCCGGCGCCGAGCTCAGCGTCTACGCGCCCGAACGCGTGCGAGGGGGCCTCATGTTCACCGCACGCATCGAGATCGCGGCGCGGCGCGAGGTCAAGGACGCGACGCTCGTGTACGGCCCGGGATGGTTCGAGCAGATGACGTTCAACGCCACCGTCCCCGATCCGCTCAACTTCTCGAGCCGTAACGGACGCGTCGCCTTCTCGTACGGGCACGTTCCGGCCGGTCGAAGGCTGATCGCCTACATCTCGTTCCAGACGAATCCGACGAACGTCGGGCGGCGGAACCAGGACGTCGAGCTCGACGACGGCAGCCGCCGCCTCGCCGTCGTCCACCGCACCGTGACGATCTTTCCGTAGCGCGCCGTGGATCTCATCGCCCGCGCCGCCGTCGCGTTCGTCTTCGTCTTCTTCCTCACGCGCGTGATCGGCCGCCGGGAGCTGTCCTCGCTCGAGCCGCTCGACCTCATCCTGCTGGTGGTGCTCGGCGACCTGATCCAGCAGGGGGTGACGCAGAACGACTACTCGGTGACCGGCCTCGTGCTCGTCGCTGGCACGTTCTCCCTCATGCAGGTCCTAGCCTCGTACTTGCACTACCGCTTTCCGAAGTTGCGGCCGGCGCTCGACGGCGAGCCGATCGTGCTCGTCGAGGACGGGAAGCTGCTGGAAGCAAACCTTAAGCGCGAACGCCTGACGCCGGACGACGTTCTCGAGCAGGCCCGCCAACAGCAGCTCGGCTCGCTGGACGACGTGCAGTGGGCGATCTTCGAGACGAACGGCCAGATCAGCTTCATTCCGAAGAAGTAGCCTCCGCCGCCGTGCCGCTGTACCTGACGGAGGACGACGTCGAGTCGTTGCTCGCTCCCGCCGACGCCGTCGAGGCCGTCGAGGGCTCGTTCCGGCGTCTCGCGGCAGGCGAGGTCGAGAACCGCCCGCGCGACCGCCTCCGCCTCTCCGACGGCGTGCTCGCGGTGATGTCCGCAGCCGACCTCGGGCTCGGCTACGCCGGACTGAAGAGCTACGCGGCGTTCCGCGGCACGGGAGCGCGTTTCGTCGTGCTGCTCTTCCGCGCCGACCGTCCGGAGCTCGTCGCGGTGATCGAGGCCGACCGGCTCGGCCAGCTGCGCACGGGGGCGGCGAGCGGCGTCGCGGCGCGCCATCTCGCTCGCCCGGACGCCCGGACACTCGGCGTGATCGGCTGCGGCTGGCAGGCCGAGAGTCAGGTGGCGTGCATCCGGGCGGCCGTTCCGGCGATCGAGGACGTCGTCGTCTACTGCCGGAGCGGCGAGCGGCTCGAGGACTTCTGTCGTCGTATCGGCGCGGAAGCCGGAGACAGCCCGCGCGACGCGGCGACGCAGGACGTCGTCGTCACCGCCACGACGTCACCCGATCCCGTCCTTCGCGGGGAATGGCTCCACCCCGGGGCGCTCGTGTGCGCGATCGGCGCCAACGACGGGCGTTCGCGCGAGCTCGACAACGTCGTCCTCGAGCGGGCCGCATTCGTGTGCTGCGACTCGCTCGAGCAGGCTCGCGGCGAGTCGGCTGACCTCGCCGAGCCCGTCGAGCAGGGCGTGCTCGACTGGCTCGAGGTGCACGAGCTGCAGGAAGTCGTTGCGGGGGACGTCCAGGGGCGTCAGCGTGACGACGACGTCGTCGTCTTCAAGTCGAACGGGATCGCCGCGTGGGACGTCGCCGTGGCAGCCGCCGCCGTCGAACGCGCGCGGGAGCGCGGCGTCGGGCGCGAGGTCCGCGGCTAGCCCGCCGCCAACGAGGACCTGGCCGACTCGATCGCGTCGTCGCCGATCGCGCGGATGACTTCCGGGCGGTCGAGCAGTCGAGCGCGCTGGGCCGGGGTGGTCCGGTTGAGCACGTAGCGGTCGTCGAGAACGTCCTGCAGCGACCGGCCTCGCATGTGCTCGCGGATGACGTACGCCGCGAGCCGCTCCTCCTGGCTCGAGCGGCTGAACAGGAAGGAGAACGGGTTCCGGAGGAGATCCGAGAGGCGGCCCACCTCGAGACGATTGTATCCTTGCCCCGTGCGCAAGACGGACACCTCGGCCCGGTTCGCCGAGCGGGTCCTGCGCGGTGTCGACGACGAGGGCGCCGAGGAGCGCATCGTCATTTGGATCGAGCGCCGTCCGGGCGCGAGCTGGGCCGTCGGGCGCGCGTTGAACCCACAGAACCGGCCGAGCGACCAGCCGCGCCGCGTCGACTACCTCTTCGAGGGGTACGAGCTCGAGGATGCGCTCGAGGCCGCCAACGCCGCGCTCGAGGACGACGTGCGCGTGCTCGAGGAGGAGGGCTTCGGTGACCGCGTGAAGCCGTTCACGCGACCCGAGCTGCTGAAGCCGCTCGAGCGCTGGTTCTTCGGGCACTGACGGCTCTTCGAGGGGGAATCGGCACGCTGCTGCTAGCCTCCGCCGCCGCGTGCTGATCCGCCTCGGCCACAGTCCCGATCCCGACGACGCCTTCATGTTCTGGGCTCTCGCCGAGGGCCGGATCGACCCCCGCGGATTCGAGTTCGAGCACGTCCTGCGCGACATCCAGACGCTGAACGAATGGGCGCTCGAGGGGCGCCTCGAGGTGACGGCGCTGTCGCTCCACGCCTATCCACATGTGCAGGAGCGCTACGTCCTCCTGCCGCACGGGGCGAGCATGGGGTCGGGCTACGGCCCCGTAGTCGTCGCGCGCGAGCGGCTCTCGGCGGCCCGCTTGCGGGAGACCGAGATTGCTGTGCCCGGCGTGATGACGACGGCCTTCCTCGTCCTGCGCATGCACCTGGGCGAGTTTCCGCACCGCGTCGTCCCGTTCGACCGCATCCTCGACGAGGTCAAGGCGGGTCGCGCAGACGCGGGCCTCCTCATACACGAGGGCCAGCTCACCTACGAGGCGGAAGGCCTCGCGAAGTGCGTCGACCTCGGAGAGTGGTGGCTGCTCGAGACCGGGCTGCCGCTCCCGCTCGGCGTGAACGCCGCGCGGCGCGACATCGGCGGCCAGCGCCTGCTCGAGCTGTCGGCTGTACTTCGCGATTCGATCCAGGCCGGGCTCGACAACCGTGACGAGGCCATGGCGTACGCGCTCCGGTTCGGGCGCGGGCTCGACGGAGCGCTCGCCGACCGTTTCGTGGGGATGTACGTGAACGAGCTCACCTGCGACTACGGCGAAGAGGGCAAGCAGGCGGTTCGCGAGCTGCTCGCCCGCGCGGAGCGGCTCGGCGTCTACGAGCGGCCCGTCCAGGTTCAGTTCGTCGGCTAGCGTTGCCGGCGTGAGCCGGGCGGTCGTTCTCTCCGCCGTGCGCACGCCCGTCGGGCGCTACGGGGGCGCGCTCGCCGGCGTGCGTCCGGACGACCTCGCCGCCCATGCGGTCGCAGCGGCCGTGGAGCGCGCGGGTGTCGAGGCAGGCGCGATCGAGGACGTGTATTTCGGCTGCGCGAACCAGGCCGGAGAGGACAATCGCAACGTCGCCCGGATGGCGGCGCTGCTCGCGGGCCTGCCCGAGTCGGTCGCTGGCGTCACCGTCAACCGCCTGTGTGCCTCAGGGCTCTCCGCGGTCGTGTCGGCTGCGCACGCGATTGCTGCGGGCGACGCCGATGTCCTCGTCGCGGGCGGCGTGGAATCGATGAGCCGCGCGCCCTTCGTCTTCGCCAAGCCGGAGCACGCGTTTCCCCGCGGAGACCGCGTCGTCTTCGACACGACCCTCGGCTGGCGCTTTCCGAACCCGCGGATGGCGGAGCTGTTCCCACTCGAGTCGATGGGCGAGACCGGCGAGAACGTGGCCGCGCGCTACGGCGTCTCGCGTGAGGACCAGGACGCATTCGCGCTGGAGTCGCAGCGGCGGTGGGCAGCCGCCGCCGAGGCGGGACGCTTCGACGACGAGCTCGTCGCGGTCGGGGACATGGCTCGCGACGAGCATCCCCGTCCCGACACCAGCGCCGGCAAGCTCGGCGCGCTGAAGCCGGCCTTCCGCGACGGCGGGTCCGTCACGGCGGGCAACTCGAGCGGGATCAACGACGGCGCGGCCGCGCTCGTGCTCGCGAGCGAGGAGCGGGCGCGCGAGCTCGGCGTCGAGCCGTTGGGGCGATTCGTCGGCGCCGCCGTGGCGGGCGTCGACCCGCGCGTGATGGGGATCGGGCCGGTCCCGGCCGTTCGGAAGCTGCTCGCGCGGACGGGGATCGACGCCGGAGACGTCGACCTCGTCGAGCTGAACGAGGCGTTCGCGTCCCAGAGTCTCGTCGTCGTCCGGGAGCTCGGCCTCGATCCGGCCCAGGTCAACGTGAACGGCGGCGCGATCGCGATCGGCCACCCGCTCGGGATGAGCGGCGCGCGCCTCGTCGTCACGCTGCTGCACGAGCTGCGCCGCCGGGGCGGTCGCTATGGATTGGCGACGCTCTGCGTCGGTGTCGGGCAGGGCCAGGCCGCCCTCTTCGAGCGAGACCTGTAAGGCGCCGTCTCGACGGCGCCGACCATCAGGACGTGCGGGCTTGGCCCGCGCGTCCGTCTGAAACGACCGGTCGAGCCATACGGGCTCATTTTCGAAACCGTCTCCAGGCTTCGTAGCCGTCCGTGGCGCCGCTTACGCTGGCCGGTGTGGACGACCCGCTGCGCCACTACCGTCCGCACGTACATCTCGCCAGCCCGTTCGGAGTCGACCAGTTCGGCCGCACGGCCGAACGCCTCGCCCGGTTCTTCGGAACGCCTCAGTACCTCGTCGGTCAGTCGATCGCCGTCGCCGTGTGGATCGCGGTCAACGCCGCCGCCGTCGCGCTGCGGTGGGACCCGTACCCGTTCATCCTGCTCAACCTCGCGTTCTCCACCCAGGCGGCCTACGCGGCACCCCTGATCCTGCTCGCGCAGACGCGGCAGGCAGAACGCGACAAGGCGAACGCGATGGCAGACGCGTTCCATCGCGAGGAGCTGGCACGCCGGCACGCCGACCTACTCGAGGCGAACACGCGGCTGACGGAGCAGATCGAGCGGCTGACGGAGGAGATTCACTCCGCAACCGTCGACGGTCACGGCGCGTAGCGCGGAAGCAGTAAGAGCAGGGCCGCGTTGGCCGCGATCGCCGCGGCGACGACGGCGCGCCCTCTGGGCACGACGGGGCCGTATGCAGCCGCCCAGACGAGCGGAAACGCCAACAGCGTCTGCCGCCCCAGGCTCTGGACACTGCCCGACAGCAGCGGAAGTCCGACGACCAGCGTGGCGAACAGTGCCCACGGCCGGTAGCTGCCCGGTAGCAGCCACAGCGCGGCGAGGAGGGGGAAGGTGACGAGGATCGCGCGGGCGACTTCGATCCGCGTCTGCGTCGACCCTGCGAGCGCGAAAAGCAGCGCGCCGGCTACCGCGTACAGGGCGACAGCTACCGCGGCCGGGCGCCCTAGCCGAAGTAGCGCGACGACCGCGAGCGTTCCGAGGGCGGCCGCGGCCACGAGGAGTAGCGCCCGCCAGGACGCGCCGGAGAGCCAGTGTCCGAGACCGCCTCGACCCCACGTCCGCTGTGCCCGGAGGAACGCGTCGAGCCGTCCGTAGCGGTGCCAGAGATAGAGGTGGACGGCCGCGGTTGCGACG
>JBKOYJ010000010.1:0-13616 GCA_046725345.1 Actinomycetota bacterium
AACAGGCGAAAATCGTTGCCGCAGGTTGCGACCGCGCTCCTTCAGGCTGCAGGTGGGAACGTCGCGACGCAGGTGGGCACCGATACGGGTTGCGCTCCCTGCGTGCCCTCGAGCGGCGGCCCGAACGAGCCCCGGTCGGCCATAGCCGTCTGTTACAAAAGCAGACAACAAGGCGCGGACACAAAACGGACACATCAGAAACGACACGCGCGACGTCTCCCGACGCATCCCGTGGCAGTCAAACATCGCGATTTGCAGAACAAACCTGTCGGGAGTGATCGCGCGTGTACGCGATGGTAAGGAGGGGGTCGACGGATGCTCGCCCTGAGCGCCTGGAGGAATACCAAGCGCTCACCGAGGCCACGATCAAAGTGAAAACCGCGCATTTGCGGGGTTTTCATGGAGCTAGCGGGACTCGAACCCGCGCCCTCCTGGGTGCGATCCAGTCACTTCCAGGGCCGAAAGGCGCGTCATTACGGGGTTTTTCGCCCTGGCGGTGGATGACCCCAACAGCTTCCCCAACAATCTGCAGCCAGTTCTCCAGTCGGACAACACTCACCATTGAGGACCCGAGCAGGCGACTAGAACGCCGGCCTATCAGGCCGGAGATCGCGGGTTCGATTCCCGCCGCCTCCACCAAACCTCAGGCGTCGCGTCTGCGAATCAGGAAGTACGCAAGGAGCAATCCACCCCCCGCCCAGGCGAACGCGACGCCAAGGCCGGCCCAGGGGGCGATCGGAACGGCGTCGTCGCGAGCGACGGTCTGCTGCACGGCGAATCCGGCGCCGGGAGTGGCCTTCTGCAAGAGGTCGCCGGTCCGTTCGGGCAGGAGGGGCCCGAAGATGAGCGGGATGACCAGGAGCGCGAGCAGCGAGCTGATTGCCGCGGCGCTGTACCGCAGAAGCGCGCCGATGCCGAGCGCGAGCAGGGCGATCGCCGCTAAGAGCAGTGCGCTGCCGAGCACGGCGCGCTGGGCCGCGCCGTCGTGGAGTGTCCACTCCGGGTATCCAGGCGGGCTGTAGCCGTTGCCACGCAGCACCCGCTGGCCGGCGACGAAGGACGTGGCCGTGGCGGCCAGGCCTGCGACCAGCACCGTGACGCTGACGAGTAGTGCCTTGGCAGCGAGCACGCGGCCGCGCCGAGGCATGGCCGCGAGAGTCACGTGAATGAGGCCGGTCGCATATTCGGACGTGAATGCGAGCACGCCGAAGGCGACGACGGCGAACTGCGCGAGGTACACCCCGACGAGGCTGTCGCGGACGATGTCGTTGTCGCCGCCTGCGCCAGGCGGCGTACTCGAGGACCCGGACGCGAGGAGCAGGGAGAACCCGACGGTCAGGGCGAGGATCAGGATCACCGTCCAGCCCGTGCTGCGCACGGTGCGGAGCTTCGTCCACTCCGCACGGAGCACGGCGGTCACCACGCGCTCCCCTCGCCGAACTCAACGGAATCCCGCGTGAGCTGCATGTACGCCTGCTCGAGCGTCGCCCGCTGCGGCGTGAGCTCATGAAGTGGCAGCCCGCGCTCGGCAGTCAGATCTGCGATTCGGGCGGCATCGAGCCCGCTGACGTGGAGCACATTCGGGCCGTCGGTCGTGACTGTCGCCCCGGCGGCGGCGAGCAGCCTCATCACGTCGTGAACGCGCGGCGTGCGGAGCGTGACGCTGCCCCCGCCTGCCGAGGCCAGCAGCTCGGCAACGCCGGTCAGGACGATGAGCCGGCCACGGCCGATCACGACGAGACGGTCAGCGGTTCCCTCGAGCTCGCTCATCAGGTGGCTCGAGACGAGGACGGCGCGCCCCTCGGCCGCGAGCGAGCGGACGAATCCGCGGAGCCAGACAATGCCGTTCGGATCGAGGCCGTTGGCCGGCTCGTCGAAGATCAGCACGGGAGGATCGCCGAGCATGGCCGCCGCGATCCCGAGCCGCTGCCGCATGCCGAGCGAGAAGCCGCGTACTCGGCGGCGACGGGCGTCGGTCAGCCCGACCAGCCCGAGCATCTCCTCGACACGACGGCGAGAAATGCCGTTCGATCGCGCCAGCCAGAGGAGGTGGTCGGATGCGCGCCTCCCCGGGTGCACCGCGGAGGCATCGAGGAGCGCACCCGCCTCAGTCAGGGGGCGCCGGAGATCCGCGTAGCGCCTGCCGTTCACGAGCGCGCGGCCCCCGTCGGGCCGCGCCAGACCGAGGATCATGCGCATCGTCGTCGACTTCCCCGCTCCGTTCGGGCCCACGAAGCCCGTCACGGACCCGGCGGGGACGCCGAAGCTGAGGTCGTCGACGGCTGTCCGGCGGCCGAACCGCTTCGTGAGGTGCAGTGCCTCGATCGGCTGGGTCATTGCGATTACGGTACGAGCCGGGGCGTCGGCTGTCGTCGCGCGCCGGAGCACTCTTTTTCAGGCCGCTCGCGAGCGACGACAGCTCGCGGTATCACCCTCCAGGGGGAGACCGGAATCGGTTCCCGGCGGTGATGCGGGAAGACCGGTCCAGCGAGACAATTGCGTCATGAGTTCCGAAGTCCCGGAGATCGTCGAACGCGCTTGGGCCTTGGTCGCCCGCGTCGGCACAGTCGCGCAGAGGCTCCTGTCCAGGCCCGACGCCCCGCTCGCCGCCGGCCTCTTGCTCGCGCTCCTCGCGATCATCGAGGTCAGCCTGAGGGCCGAGGATGTCGGAACCGCCATGCTCGCGAACCTGCTCGCGACGTTGCCGATCGCGCAGGTGAGGCAGCGCCTGCCCTGGGCGGCTGCCACCATCGTGCTCGGCGTCGTCATAGCCCTCTCGGGTGACACCGCCCTCCTCACTCTTGCGGCCGCCGTCGCGCTCGTCGCTGTGGCCTATCTCTTTGCAGGCAGCTACGGGCGTTCGTGGTCGGCGGTCTTCGCGCTCCCGTTCCTCGTCAACGTCGTCGCGCCCTTCTCGGAGATCTTCTCGTGGGCCACCAGCGTGCTCCTTTTCGTGGTGGTCGTCGGCGCGTTGGCGCTCGGCGACGCGCGCCGCCAGCGAGGCGAGGCGGTTGCCGAGCGCGATGAGGCGCAGCGCGACCAGGCGCTTCTGGAGGAGCGCGCGCGCATCGCGCGCGAGCTGCACGACGTCGTCGCTCACCACGTGTCGATGATCGCCGTCCAAGCCGAGACCGCCCGTCTGACCACGCCCGATCTCACCGAAGAAGGCAAGGAGCGTTTCAAGGCGATAGGTGACACGGCCAGGGACTCCCTCATCGAGCTCCGCCGCCTGCTCGGAATGCTGCGCGAAGACTCGCCGGGAGGAGCGGAGCGGGCGCCGCAGCCGGGGCTCGACGATCTCGAAGCGCTCGTTGACGCAGCGCGGGAGGCAGGCACAACGGTGCGTCTCACCATGATCGGGAGCCCCGATGCCCTGCCGCCGGGGGTCGATCTGACTGCTTACCGCATCGCTCAGGAGGCTCTCACCAACGCGCGCCGCCACGCCCCTGGCGCGGACGTCGACATCGAGCTTCGCTACGAGACCGACACCCTCCACCTTGAGGTGCGCGACGGCGGCCAGGGTGCGATCTCCGAGTCCGACGGGCACGGCATCGTCGGCATGCGCGAGCGAGCCGAGATGATCGGCGGCACGCTCGAGGCCGGCCCGCGCGAAGGCGGCGGCTTCTCCGTTCTGGCCGAGCTTCCGATCAAGGAGCCGGCATGAGCATCCGCGTGGTGGTCGCCGACGACCAGGAAATCGTGCGCGAAGGGTTCGCCGCGCTTCTCGCCACGCAGCCGGACATGAAGGTCGTCGGTACGGCTGCCGACGGGGAGGAGGCGGTCCGCGTCTGCCGGACAGAGCGCCCCAACGTCGTGCTGATGGACGTGCGCATGCCGGGCCTCGACGGGATCGAGGCCACACGCAAGCTCACGAGCGACCAGGGCGCGCGCTCACGGGTGCTCATGCTGACGACGTTCGATCTCGACGAATACGTCTATGACGCGCTCGGCGCGGGCGCGACCGGTTTCCTTCTCAAGGACGTCACTGCCGAGCAGCTCTTCGAGGCCGTTCGCGTCGTCGCGGGCGGCGAAGGGCTGCTTGCGCCCGCCGTCACGCGTCGGCTGATCGCCGAGTTCGCCCGGTTGCGGCCCCAGCTCCCCACGCGGCCGGAGCGCCTCAGCGCGCTCACCCCGCGCGAGACCGAGGTGCTGCGGCTGGTCGCGGAGGGCCTGTCCAATGCCGAGATCGCGGAGCGCCTCGTTGTCACTAAGGAGACGGTGAAGACGCACGTGAGCCGCATCCTCTCCAAGCTTCAGCTACGCGATCGCAGCCAGGCGGTCGTCCT
The DNA here is from genome assembly GCA_046725345.1 of Actinomycetota bacterium. Lineage (GTDB taxonomy): Bacteria > Actinomycetota > Thermoleophilia > Gaiellales > Gaiellaceae > JBKOYJ01. The sequence goes on from JBKOYJ010000010.1 coordinate 4,287, forward strand.
CGCCTACGAGACCGGGCTCGTCGCACCCCGAGCCGGCGACGACTAGGAGCAGTCGCGTCGCTTCAACCTTGCGAGGCGAATTCGCGGATTGCCCACCGCGCACGTCCTACGGTCGACGTCTCTTCTGAATCGCGATGTCCGGCCCGCGGCAGGCGTTCCCGAGCGCGTAGGTGCGGCAGCGCCGTCGACCGCGGCGGCCCGCCCAACATTTCCCCCCAACATTGTGCTGCTATTCGCCATGTGCGACCGCTTCCTCGTCCGTCGCAACGGGCCGTCTGAGGACATCTGGGTGCATCTGGGACACCGAGCGCCTGGATGTTTCCCAGGGCTCTTCCCAACAAGAAGGCCGCCGATTTGCGGCGGCTTTCATGGAGCTAGCCGGACTCGAACCGGCGACCTCCTGGGTGCGATCTCAGCGCTCTCTGGGGCGGACTTCGGCTTGACCAGAAGCTTCCTGCGCCTACGGGTCGGTTCCCCCAACACCTTCCCCAACACTCTGCAGCCAGTTCTCCAGTCGGACAACGCTCACCATTGGGGGACCCGACCGGGCGACGAGAACGCCGGCCTGTCACGCCGGAGGTCGCGGGTTCGAGTCCCGTCGCTCCCGCTCTAACGAAGTGCGTATTTAGGCGGACTCCAAGACGTCGCGGAAAACCGCGAGTGACGCCTCGGCGTCGACGGGCTCCGCGACGTCAGGCCATAACTCGACCCGCTCGACGGCCCACTCAGCCCAGCGCGCGTTCAGCTCCGCGTGCTCCCAGATCCAGCGGAAAATCAGCGCATTCACATGGACGCGCTCGGGAAACGCATGCGTTCCACGGTCGTACTCGGACGCGACGGCGCGCCACAGTCCTTTGACCGCGTCCGCCTCCGCCGCGAACGATCGGAGGTTGGCAAGCAGCTCCTCTTTCGTCCCGTAGTTGCCGAACAGGACTTTCACAAGCGTCTCGGACTCGTGGCGGGAGGACGCGCTCTCCGTCCCCAGCCAGCGCTCGAGTGCACGCCTGCCTGCCGCAGTAATGGTGTAGAGGGTCCGCGGACGCTCTCCGACCCGCTGCGACTCGGCGCGTGCCAAGCCGGCCGCGACGAGGCGCTTCGGCTCGGCGTAGACGTTGCTCTCCGCTCGCGGCCAGATGTGGTGGAGGCTTCGGCGCATTTGCTTCGCGAGCTCGTAGGTCGACCACGGCCTGATCGCGAGGAGGCACAGGATCGCGTAGCTCGTGGTCGTCAGCTGCCTGCCGTCGGTTCTTGACATTTGATCCTGTTAGGAGTAATTTTGCTCCTGTTAGGAGTATAGCACGAGCTGGCGATGATACTGGCCATGTCCGGTGAGGTCGTGATACGCGAGGCGACGGCGCGAGATCTCGAGCAAGTCGTTCGTGTCCTCCGCGTGGCGAATGCCGAGTTCGAGGCCGTACTGCCTGCTCCGTTCTTCCGCGCGTACCTGGCGAATGTGCTCGACGTGCGGAGTCGCAGCACCGAGTCACGCCTGTTTGCCGCCGGGCTCGGTGATTCCGGTCGGATCGTGGGCACGATCACGCTGTATCCGGACGCTTCCAAGGAAGGGTGGGGCTGGCCGCCGACGTGGTCGGGGATACGCGCCGTGGCGGTCGAGCCCGATGCGCGGGGGCTCGGGATCGGCCGCCGCCTCGCGGACGCGTGCATCGAGAGCGCCCGCGCGCTCGGCTCGCCCGCCGTCTGCCTGCACACGGCCCCGTTCATGGCGGCAGCGATCCGAATGTACGAAGACGTCGGGTTTCGACGGGTTCCCCGGTACGACGGAGATGCGGGTGACATGGTCGGCTCCGCCACCGTCGAGCCGCGCATCCCTGCACTCGCCTACCTGTTGGACCTCGAGCAACAATGGAGCGCCCAGCAGTGATGATGGCGGGCGCGGAGACCGTGCGTGCGCCGGTGACCGTCGCCGCGGGCACCGCAGCATCGGCAGCGGCGCACGCGTTTCCCGCAGACCCGCCGGAGACGCGTTACACGAAGGCCGGCGACGTGAACATCGCGTATCAGGTGACGGGTGACGGGCCGTTCGATCTCGTCTTCGTTCCCGGTTACGTCAGCCACCTCGAGTTGCATTGGAGGATGCCCACCCTCGCGCCTTTCCTTCGGCAGCTCTCGTCCTTCTGTCGCCTGATCAGGTTCGACAAGCGCGGCACGGGGATGTCCGACCCGGTGACCAACCCACCGACGCTCGAGACGCGGATGGAGGACTTACGGGCCGTAATGGACGCGGTTGGATCCCGGCGAGCGGCCATCTACGGGCTCTCCGAGGGCGCGGCGATGAGCATCTTGTTCGCAGCCACCTATCCAGAGCGGGCGGCAGCGCTGGTAATTCGCAGCGCCTTCCCGCGTCGGATGTGGGCGCCGGACTACCCGTGGGGACGCACAGAGGAGGAGTACGAACGCGAGGTCGAACGCGATCTGCTCGTGTTCGGGCCGCGCGAGCAGGCACGCGCGTCGGTGCGAGCGCTGGGGACATTCGAGGAGGGTGAGGCCGAAGCTGTCCTAGAAGTGCTTCGATTCGGCTCCAGCCCCGGCGCGCTCTCCGCGCTGCACAGGATGAACAAGGAGATCGACATTCGACACGTCCTGCCCACAGTCCGCGTTCCGACGCTCGTGTTACACGGCTCCGAGGATCAGGTGGTCCCAGTCGAGGTCGCACGCTACGTGGCCTCGTGCATTCCGACCGCGCGGCTCGTGGAACTGCCAGGAGTGGGTCACCTTCTCGTCGGGCGTGGAAAAGCGATCGCACAAGAGATCGAGCGCTTCGTCACCGACGTCTGGCAGTCCGGGGGTTGGGAGGAGAGCGAGCCCGACAGCACGCTCGCAACCGTCCTGTTCACCGACGTCGTCGGTTCGACGCTGACAGCGGCGGCAGTCGGCGACCGGCGCTGGCGCGAGCTTCTCGAGGAACACCATGCCGTGATCCGGCGACAGCTCGCGCGTTTCCGCGGACGCGAGCTCGACACCGCCGGCGACGGCTTCTTCGCCAGCTTCGACGGACCTGCACGCGCGATTCGCTGCGCAGCTGCGATCGTCGAAGCGACGCGCGACGTCGGTCTGGACATCCGCGCCGGTCTTCACACAGGCGAGTGCGTCATCGTCGACGGAAAGGTCGGCGGCATCGCCGTACACATCGGCGCGCGCATCGTCGAGGCCGCAAAGGCACACGAGGTGCTCGTCTCGAGCACCGTGAAGGATTTGGTTGCCGGCTCTGGCCTCCGGTTCGAGGAGCGTGGCGTTACGGAGCTACAAGGCATACCAGGTGAGTGGCGACTGTATGCCGTCGTTGACCATGCATCGCCGTAGCGGAATCGAACGGTGATGGGTGGCTATGTCCGGCGAGGTCGTGACACCCGAGGCGAAGGCGCCTCTCTACTTGGAAGTTCACGCTGCCGTCAGTCGCTGAGGAGGCCCGATGAAATCTCAGTCGACGTTCGCTCTTCTCTCTTCGACCGCATGCGGAAGTCTGAAGCTTGGCGGTGGAGGACGCCGATGATCAATCGGGAGTGAGTGCCGTTGCCCAACTAGGCACGACGGTGACCACACACATGCCACACAGGCTGTGCCGGGTGCTAGCCGGTCGTAGCCCGTCACAGCCGGTTCGCTCATTGAGGAAGCGCCTGCTGTAGAAGTTGATTTCCGGGTCACAGCCGGTCGTAGCCGGTTGCGCCGTACCGGCCTGTCACGCCGGAGGTCGCGGGTTCGAGTCCCGTCGCTCCCGTAAAAGTACCTGCAAATCGGCATCTTGTGTTGCCCAGCTAGACGCCGAATCGAGCCCGGCTACACAGACTTTTTCGTAGCGAGACCCGAAAGCGCGAAAACGGCCCGCTGCTGATCCGGCTGACGCAGAAGGGAGTTCCGAGGCCGGTTCGTAATCACAGGGTGGTGCGCGCTTGACCATCGGTCGAGGCCGCGACGAGATCGCCACGGTCAAGCACCCTTGCGCAAGGGGCCAAGAAAGAACCTTCCGAATGTCACGAACACATGTCTTGACACGCCCGAGGACGAGAGGCGCAGCGTCGAACCATCTCTGCCAAAAAGCGTCCCGGCTGCATCATCCGGCCGCCCATTCCTCCAACATTCCCCCAACATCCTGCGCCCCACAGCGTCGCCACTGCGGCCAAACGCCCTGGAGGCCGGTCCTTTCGTCGTGCATCTGAGTGCATCTGGGGCATTGAGCGCCTGGACCGGAACAGGCGCTCTCTCCAACAAGAAAACCGCCGATTTGCGGCGGCTTTCATGGAGCTAGCCGGACTCGAACCGGCGACCTCCTGGGTGCGATCCAGCTGCTCTTCTGGGCCAGAACTGGCCTGTTTGCAGCGCGTTTCGGGAGAGCGCCTGGAATGCCGCAACATCTCCCACAACATTTCTGCATCCGACTTACAGAGCCATCGTTGCTTGCGCCGACGAGGCGCGAGCGCAGACGAAACCCACTGCACTGGATCCCACGAGGCGCCTACGCGGCCGCCCGCAGGTATGCGAGCACGGCAAGCACGCGGCGGTGGGAGTCAGGGTTTGCGTTGAGGTGCAGCTTGAGAAAGATCTGCTTCACGTGCGCCTCAACGGTGCGCTCGGTGACGACGAGCCGGCAGGCGATCGCCCTGTTCGAAAGGCCCTCGGCGACCAGGCTCAGGACTTCTCGCTCGCGCTCGGTCAGGTCGGTGACTGGATCCTCTCGGCGCCGACGGCCGACGAGGCGTGAGACGATCGTCGGATCGACGACGGTCTCGCCGTCGGCGATGCGGCGAAGGGCGTCCACGAGGATTGCGACGTCGAAGACGCGCTCCTTGAGCAGGTAACCAACCCCTTCGGGGTGCTCCTCGATGAGGCGCATGGCATAGCTCGGCTCGACGTACTGGGAGAGGACAAGGACCCCGACTTCCGGGTGCGCGGCACGGATCGCCTGCGCGGCGACGAGGCCCTCGTCCGTATGCGTCGGCGGCATCCGGATGTCGACGATCGCCGCGTCGGGCCGTGCGAGACGCACGTGGCGGAGCAGCCCCTCGGCGTCCTCGGCCTCGGCGACGACATCGATGTCTGCGTCCCGCAGAAGACGGACGATTCCGTGCCGGGTGAGCATGACGTCGTCCGCGACGACTACGCGCATGGGATCTCCGCTCGTAGCGTCGTCGGCTCGACCTCGAGGCGGCCGCCGATCGCGCCGACCCGATCGGCCAGGTGGATCATCCTGGAGGTGCGCTCCGAGCCGTCGTCCTGCACGCTGACCACGAGTCGCTCATCGTGGCGGGGAGCGCTGACGATGGCGTAGCTCGCGCCTCTTCGCGCCGCGTCGTCGATCGCCTCGGCGACGACGAAGTAGGCCGCCGTCTCGACCACGGCTGGGTACCGCTCTCCGGCCGTCTCGCCGGTCTCGACCGCAAGCGGTGCCGCCTCGGCGAGTGTCCCCAGCGCGGCGGCGAGGCCGGCCTCGGTCAGAATCGCCGGGTGAATGCCGTGGGCAAGCTCGCGGAGCTCGCCCAGCGCGGCCTGGGCATCGCTGGTCGCCTCCGCGAGGAGCGAAGCGGTCTCGACGTCGCCCTCGGCCTCTGCACCTGCACGTGCGACCCGGAGATCGTATGAGAGGGCGAGCAGGCGCTGCTGGGCGCCGTCATGGAGGTCGCGCTCGAGCCGGCGCCGCTGCGCGTCTCCCGTGTCGACTATGCGCGCGCGAGATACGCGGAGGTCGTGGAGCTGCGCCAGGACTTCCACTCGCAGGCGTTCGTTCTCGAGCGCCAGCCGAACGGCGGCACCGATCTCCTGCTCGAGCTCGGCTACTCCCGCGGCGTGCGTGACGAGGGCGACTCGCCGGCCGTCCCGAACGAGCGGGGTGACCGCGCGCCCCGATTCGGCCACGGGCTCTTCGACCGGGCGTCCGCCACCGTCGACGTAGCGCCGCGACGCGGGCAGCCAGTAAGCGATTCGAAGCTCAGGATCGCCGATCGCTCTGCCGAGCGCCGACTCCAGTGTGCCGGGCGGCGGCGCCTCGCCGAGCTCGGCGACGATCCGGGCCACGGAGCGCCTCTGTATGCGGCCTCGAAGGACGGTCCACGCGAGACCGAAAGCGAGCAAGACGACCGCCGCGCAGCCGGCGGCGAAGATGGAAAGGAACACCGGGTCGCCCGGGTCCTCGAGCGGCGTGTGCTCGAGGGCGACGGAATGCGCGGCCGTTGCGGCTGCGAGCGCGATCCCGCCGGCGAGGACCGGCCACAGCGTCCGGCGGGCTGCGGCGCTCGCCACGGCGAGCCGCCAGATGCAGACCGTCGCCAGCGCCCCCGCGGCTGCGGCCGCGAACCAGATGTCGGCCTCCTGAATCCCACGGGCGATCCGCGGAAGCGAGCGGACCAGGAGGACGTTGTCCGTGCAGTTGTCCCAGCAGTTCGGGTCGAAGAAGGGATCGCGGAGCAGCGCACGGCCGAGCGCGGAGAGGGCAGCTTCGAGGTAGACGGCGACGACGAGGGCGTGCACGCCGTTCGACCGCAGCCGGCCGGTCGGGTAGGCGAGGACGAGGTGGAGGAGGGGTGGAAAGACGAAGCCGGCGGCGAGCGTCCCGAGGCTCGGGACGAGCGGCGGCCCGCCCTTCCACCCGGCCCAGAACGGCGCGAACCAGAAAAGACCTGCCAGCAGAGCCAGGTCGCCGATCCGCCCGGCCGGCCGCGTGAAGGACGTGACGAGGCCAGCCGCCACGAGCGCAAGACCGGCGAGGACGGCCAGGGCGGCGGCGAGGCCGGAGCGCCCGGCGTAGGTCGTGAGCTCACCTGGGCCGCGCGCAACGGCGAGCGCACCCAGGCCGTAGGCGAGCGCGACTGCCCCGGCGGCGAGCCGAGCGAGGTTCGCCGGGCGGACGCGGACGCGCGCCACCGCCCGATTGTGGCACCTTTCACGACGGGCACATTGGTGCTGGCCACAGTCCTGCTTTCGGGCCAGCCACGACGTCCCTGGGCTCTGCCCGTCCATAGCGTGGTCTCGATCGTCGCTGAAAGGAGTGAGACCATGGACGGGATGAGAAATCGAAGCCGGCTCGCGGCTCTCGTTCTCGCCGCAATCGTGGCGTTTGCCGAGGCGGGCTGCGGCGGTGGCGGTGCCGGCGACGACAAGGCCGGCGGCTCGGGCGAGCCGGTCGTGTTGCGACTGGCCAACACCAATGGCCAGATCGACTTCACGCCCGCCGTTGAATACTTCGTCAAGCGGGTCCAGGAGCTCTCCGGCGGCGATCTCCGCATCGAGTCCGTGGATGAATGGGGGGACTTCGCCTCGGACGCTGAGCAGCAGCTCGTGAAGGATGTCTCCGCCGGCGAGATCGACCTCGGCTGGGTTGGGACCCGCGTGTTCGACACGCTCGACGTCAAGAGCTTCCAGGCGCTCACCGCACCCATGCTGGTCGATAGCTACGCCCTCGAGAACGCCGTGATCGAGACCGGAATCACAAACCAGATGATGCAAGGCCTCGACGAGCTCGGCGTCGTGGGGCTCGGAGTCCTCCCCGACGGCCTCCGCAAGCCGATCGGCGTCACGGGGCCTATCCTCGGCCCGGCGGGCTGGCGGGGCATCACCTTCGCCACCTTGAGGTCGAACGGCCAGGCCGAAGCGATCCGAGCCCTTGGGGCTACGCCGGCGCAGGTCCACAAGACGGGGCGCGAGGGCGGGCTCGCGAACGGGACGATTCAGGGATTCGAGATGAGCATGTGGGCCTACCAGCAAAACCCCACCGGTAAGCATCTCGCTCCCTACGTGACCGCCAACATGAATCTGTGGCCACAGATGGATGTCCTGCTCGCCAACCCGGCACGTCTTGAAGCCCTGACCGCCGAGCAGCGGGACTGGCTCGAGGAGGCGGCCCGAGACGCGGCCGCTCGCTCGGCCGCCCTCGCCGACAAGGATGCCCAGGCCCTCGCCGACTCCTGTGCAACGGGGGCCCGCTTTGCACAAGCCTCCGAGGCCGATCTCGCGGCGCTCGAAGCAGCCTTCGCCCCCGTGTACGCGAAGCTCCAAGAGCACCCGGAGACGAAGGCGTTCATCGAACGGATCCGAGCGCTCAAAGAGTCGACCCCTCCCGAGCCGGCACTCTCCATCCCTCCGCGCTGCACCGGCAAGGCTCCGGAGCAAGCCACTGGCGGCGCCGGGGCGGCGCCGGCGTACCTGAACGGCACCTACCGCTATGTGATCACGCTGGACGAGGCCCGGAAGACCGGAAATGCCGGTCCCTACGACGAGTACCCGGCGGTCACCACCGTGACGCTCAAAGACGGTGATGTTCAGAACGGGTGCTTCGGTGCGGGCGCGACCTACTCGGTCGAGGATGACCGGATCACGTTCGACAGCCCCGAGTATGGCTACACCCTGACCTTCACATTCTCTGAGGACAGCCGCGGCAACCTTCACCTGGCACCCGTCCCGCCAATCGACCCGGGCGACGCGTTCGAGTGCTCGTCCCAGGTCTGGACGAAGATCGACTGATCTTCGCGGCCGGCGCTCACACCGTCTCGCCGCCGAGGGGGATCTCGGCCGTGAGACGCGTTCCCCTGCCCGCCGGGCTCTCGACGTGGAGGGTCCCTCCCAGCGCCTCGACCCGGTCGACGAGGCCCCGCAGGCCCGTTCCGCGCGCAGGGTCGGCGCCGCCGAGACCGTCGTCCTCGACCTCGACCCTCGCCCTGCCGCCGCCGGTCGTCACGGATACTGAGACCCGGGATGCGGACGCGTGCTTCGCGATGTTCGCGAGCGCCTCCGCACAGAGGAAGTACGCGACCCCCTCGACCTCCGCCGGCAGCTTGGCCACCGGGGCCACGACCTCGACCGGAACCGGCGCCTGCTCTGCGAGCGACGCGAGCGCGCCCGCGAGCCCGGCTTCGGCGAGGACGCGGGGGTGGAGCCCGTGGGCGAGCCGGCGGAGCTCCTCCAGCGTCTGCGCGAGCTGAGCCTCGGTCCGGTCGATCCGCTCCCTGGCAGGGTCGGTACGGGCCGAGAGGCGTGTCCGGCGAAGTTGCTCGGCAACTCGCTCCAAGCGCTGCTCCGCCCCCTCGTGGAGCCGCCGCTCGAGCCGTCTCCGTTCCTCGTCGCCCGCCTTGAGGATCCGCCGCCGCGATTCCCGGAGTTCGACCACCTGGGCGAGCACTTCGGCCTGGAGCCGCGCGTTCGCGGCCGCGAGCTGGGCAGCGGAGGAGACCGCCTCGCGGAGGGCGGGATCCTCGAGCACGGCCGGGTCGTGGACAAGTGCCGCGACCGGCTGACCTTCGCGCTCAATACGAGTGACCGAGCGCTCGGAGCCCGGGTCGGGAAGAGCAAATGCGCGTCCCTCGGAGTCAACGAACGCAGCAGCGT
>JBKOYJ010000001.1:0-16697 GCA_046725345.1 Actinomycetota bacterium
GCCAGCTGCAGCGGCGGCACCGGGGTCGGAGCGCGTTCCGGGTAGGTGAGCGCGTAGGAGATAGGAATCCGCATGTCGGGATACCCGAGGTGCGCCAGCGCCGCCCCGTCGCGGAAGCGGACGAGCGCGTGGACGATCGAGCCCGGATGGACGACGACCTCGATCCGCCCGTACTCGAGCCCGAAGAGGAAGTGCGCCTCGAGCAGCTCGAGCCCCTTGTTCGCAAGCGTGGCCGAGTCGACGGTGATCTTCGGCCCCATGCTCCACGTGGGATGATCGAGCGCGTCGTCCGGCGTCACGTGCTCGAGCTCTGCGCGCGTGCGCCCGCGAAACGGGCCGCCGGAGGCGGTGAGCACGAGCGCCTCCACGGTCTCCGGGGCACGCCCGTCGAGGCACTGGAACGCGGCCGAGTGCTCGCTGTCGACCGGCAGGAGCCCGCCTCCTCCCCGCTCCCGTGCGGCGAGCGCGACCTCTCCGGCGGCGACGAGGCTCTCCTTGTTCGCGAGCGCGAGGTCGATCCCGCGCTCCAGCGTCCAGAGAGTTGAGCGAACGCCCGCGAACCCGACGACCGCGTTGAGGACGACGTCAGGCTCCGCCGCCTCGAGCAGCTCGATCAGGTCGCCGCCGACCTGGGTCAGCGGCGCGAGACCTTCGATCGGCTCCGAGCCCGATGCCGCGGCCACGAGCTCGAGCCCCGGATTCGCGTCGATCACCTCGACCGCCTGCCGGCCGATCGATCCCGTGGCGCCGAGGAGCGCGATCCGCTTCACGGGCTCATTGTGCTCTATGGCCCGTAGCCGAACGCCAGGATGGCGTAGAAGCACGCGGGGGCCGCAAACAGCAGCGAGTCGACCCGGTCGAGGACGCCGCCGTGCGCCGCGAGCAGCCGGCCCGCGTCCTTGACCTGCATGTCGCGCTTGAGCGCCGACTCGAACAGGTCGCCGAGCAGGCCCGAGACCGCGATCACGCCGCCGAGCACGAGCGACTCCCAGATCGTGAGGAACGTCTCGCGGTCGTCGTAGAGGGCAAAGAACGCAACCGCGACGGCGGCGACGCTTCCGGCCACGAACCCTTCCCACGTCTTACCGGGGGACATGGTCGGCGCCAGCTTGTGGCGGCCGACCAGCCTGCCGACGAAGAAGGCGAGGGTGTCGGACGCCCACACGGCGAGCAGCACGGTGAACACCGCCAGGCGGCCGTTCTCGGGGATGTCTCGGAGCAGGATCACGTGCGAGAGGCCGGCTGCGATCCAGACGGCGCCGAGCACGGTCGAACCCATCGCAACCGTCGCCGGCGGACGTGTCTCCGCGAGCAGGTGAAACACGAACGTGAGGGCGACCGTGAGCGGCAGGCCGGCGAGCGCCCACGTGAGGCCTCCCGCGGTCGCGCCGGCGAGCGTGGCGACGGCGCCCAGGTACGCCGCGAGCACGAGCGGGCGCAGCGGCCGCACGAGACCGGCGTACTCGTGCAAGGCCAGCACGGCCGCGCCGGCGGCGAGCCCGAACAGCCACCAGCCGCCGAGCCAGACGAACGCGAGCACGGACGGGAGCGCGAAAGCGACGACGAGAATGCGGGAGACGAGCTGTGGCACGTGGTCAGCGGCCGCCGAAGCGGCGGCGCCGGCGCGCGTACTCCTCGAGCGCCGCACGGAGATCGTCCTCGCCGAAGTCGGGCCAGAGCGTGTCGACGAAGACGAGCTCGGCATACGCGAGCTGCCACAGGAGGAAATTGGAGATCCGGCGCTCGCCGGAGGTGCGAATCAGCAGATCCGGGTCCGGCATCTCTGGCGCATACAGGTGCGCCGCCAGCGCGTCGGCATCGATCTCGTCGGGCGCGGTCCCGTCGGCCGCGAGCCTGCGCGCGGCCTCGACGAGCTCGTCGCGGCCGCCGTAGTCGAACGCGATCCACAGCTGGAGGCGCTCGTTCGTGCCTGTCTCCGCCTCCAGCGCAGCCATCTTCGCCCGCAGCGCGTCGGACGCACGGTCGCGGCGGCCGATGAAGCGCGTTCGCACGCCCTGCCGCGCGAGATCGGGAAGCTCGCGGTCGATCGTCTCGCCGAAGATCTCCATCAGCGCCTCGACCTCGTCCACGGGACGCGACCAGTTCTCCGTCGAGAACGCGTAGACGGCGAGCGACGCGACGCCGAGATCAATAGCCGCCTCGACCGTCCGCCGAAGCGCCCGCGTCCCTGCCCGGTGCCCTTCGGCCGTCGCAAGGCCCCGCTGCTCCGCCCAGCGCGAGTTTCCATCGAGGATGATCGCCACCGCACGCGCGACGTCGGTCGTGCTCGCGCTCACGCGAAGCAGTCTGCACGAGTGGCGCGCGACGAGGGATGGGGCTTCGCATCCGCTCAGCTTGCGTCCTGCGCGCTCCCGCCAAGGCCAGCCTCTGGTAGCTACGAGCCTTTGTAGAGGAGGGGCGCGCGGGGGACCGGCGTTCCCCCCGCGATCCTAGACCTCGAGAATCTCGGCTTCCTTGTGCTTGAGGACCTCGTCGATCGACTTGACGTGGTCGTCCGTGAGCTTCTGAACGCGCTCTTCGGCGCGGTGCTCCTCGTCGGCGCCGATCTCGCCGTCGTCGACGAGCTCCTTGAGGTGGTGCATGACGTCGCGCCGGATGTTCCGGACGGCGACGCGCCCCTCCTCGGCCAGGTGGCGGACGACGCGGACGAGCTCCTTCCGGCGCTCCTCGGTCAGCTGCGGGATGGGCAGGCGGATGATCTTGCCGTCGTTGGAGGGGGTCAGGCCGAGATCGGACTCCTGGATCGAGCGCTCGATCGAGCGCAGCGAGCTCGGGTCGAAGGGCTGGATCGAGAGCAGCCGCGACTCCGGCGCGCTGATCGTGGCGAGCTGCTTGAGCGGCGTCTTCTGGCCGTAGTACTCGACCTGGATCCGGTCGAGGAGCGCCGGAGAGGCGCGCCCGGTGCGAACGCTGTTGAACTCGTGCCGGACGGCCTCGACGGACTTGTCCATCCGGCTCACTGCGTCCTGAATCAGGTCGTCGACACTGGCCATCGGCTCACTCCTTCTCGCTTCGGATGATCGTTCCGACGTGCTCGCCTGCGAGGACGCGACGGATATTGCCCTCGGCGAGCGAGAACACGTGGATCGGCAGGTCGTTGTCCATGCAGAGCGAGAGCGCCGTCGTGTCCATCACCTGCAGTCCGCGCTCGATCGCTTCCAGGTGCGTCAGCTCCGGCAGGAACTCGGCGCCGGGGTCGTCGCGCGGGTCGGCGCTGTAGACGCCCTCGACGTCGTTCTTGGTCATCAGGATCGCCTGCGCCCCCACCTCGAGCGCGCGCAGCGCCGCCGCCGTGTCGGTGGTGAAGAACGGGTTGCCGGTGCCCGCGGCGAAGATCACGACGCGCCCCTTTTCGAGGTGGCGCATCGCGCGCCGCCGGATGTACGGCTCCGCCACCTCAGCGACGCTCAGCGCCGAGAGGACGCGCGTCGCGGCGCCGAGCCGCTCGAGCTGGTCCTGCAGCGCGAGCGAGTTCAGCAGGGTCGCGAGCATGCCGGCGTAGTCGGCCGTCGCACGCTCCATGCCCTCCGCGGCCGCCGCCATGCCCCGGTAGATGTTGCCGGCGCCGACGACGATGCCGATCTCGACGCCCGACTCCCGCACGTCGACCACCTCGCGCGCGATCCGGTTCACCGTCGCCAGGTCCAGCCCGTACTCACGCGGTCCCATCAAGGCCTCGCCCGAGAGCTTGAGCAGAACGCGCCGGAACGCCGGGGCGCCGGCGGTCGCCGCTGCCGCGGCGGCGTCTTGGGGGCGGATCCTCATGCCACGAGGCTGCAGCAGCTCATGCGGCGTGGGCGGATGGCGAAAAGTGGCACTCGTCCGGCGAACACAGACCCGTAGGGTGTCACTCGGCGACGGCGTAGCGGACGAACTCGACCACCTCGGCGTCCTCGGCCGCGAGCGCCTTGGCGACCGTCAGGCTCGAGTCGTGGATCCACGCCTGCTCGAGCAGCACGCCGCCCGGATACGCGCCGAAGAAGCGCTTGTTCATCATCCCTTCGACGATCTTCTCGCGCGCCTGCTCCGGCTTGCCCTCGAGCTCGTCCGAGCGCAGAAGAAGCTGCCGCTCTGACTCGACGAGCTCGGGCTGGACGTCCTCGCGCCGCGTCCACGACGGCGCCGCCGCCGCGACGTGCAGCGCGAGGCGGCGCGCCACCTCGTCCGAGCCGCCCCGGATCTTCACGAGCACGCCGATCTTGTTCTGAGGCGGATGCGCGTACCCGGCGATCCTCTCGTCCCCCGCACGCTCGAGCCTCGCAGCCCCGCGCACGACGATGTTCTCGCCGAGCTTCGAGACCAGGGCAATCCGTTCGTCCTCGAGCTGCTCGGCCGCCTCGGGCCCGCCCTCGTCGACCGCCTCCAGGACCTTCTTCGCGTACGCGAGGAACTCCTCGTTGTCGGAGACCGGCTCCGTCTCGCAGCCGATCGCGACGATGGTCGCATGGTCGTCGGAGACGCGATAGCCGACCTTCCCCTCCGTCGTCTCCCGTCCGGCCCGCTTCGCGGCCTGCGCCATCCCGCGCTCGCGCAGCAGCACCCGCGCGGCCTCGAGGTCGCCATCCGTCTCCTCGAGCGCGCGCTTGCAGTCCATCATCCCCGCGCCCGTCTGGTCGCGGAGCTCCTTCACCAGGCTTGCCGAGACGGCCGTCATGCCGGTCCCCGCTGCAGCTCTGGCGGAGATGCCGTCCGACAGGCGGCGATGCCTGGGAGGCCAACCCAAACGCGTAGCGTTGTCACTCGGTCGTCACCTCCTCGGCGGCCGGCTCGGCGGCCGGCTCGGCCTCGGGCTCCGCCTGCGGTTCGGGCGTCGCTTCTGCCTGCTCGGTGTCGGGGGCGCTCTCGCGCTGCTCCATCGGCTCGTGCTCGAGGGGTGCGTCCAGCTCGACGCCCGGCTGCTCGGCGATCTCGGGCTCCTCGGCCGGCTCTTCGGCGGCAGGCGGCTGGAAGTCGCGGGCGGTCACCTCCTGCTTCCCCGTCTCGATCCCGTCCGCGATCACCCGCGTGACGAGCATGCACGCGCGGATCGCGTCGTCGTTGCCGGGAATGACGTAGTCGGCCTCGTCCGGGTCGCAGTTCGTGTCGACGAGCGCGATCACGGGAATCCCGAGCCGGCGCGCCTCGCGGACGGCGATCTGCTCCTTGCGCAAGTCGATCACGAAGAGGGCGTCGGGCGCCCGCTTCACGTCGGCGACGCCGCCGAGATTCGCGTCGAGCTTCTCCAGCTCGCTGAGCATGGTGATGCGCTCCTTCGGGGGCAGCAGCTCGAGCTGTCCCTCGTCGCGCAGGCGGCGCAGCTCGTGCAGGCGGTCGATGCGCTCGGCGATGGTGCGCCAGTTCGTGAGGAGGCCGCCCAGCCAGCGGTGGTTGACGTACGGCATGCCGACCCGTTTGGCCTGCTCCTCGACTGCGTCCTGCGCCTGCTTCTTCGTGCCGACGAACATCAGCGTGCCCCTGCGGGCCGCGAGGTTGCGCGCGAAGTCGTGCGCCTGCTCGAGATGCTCGAGCGTCTGGCGGAGATCGATGATGTAGATGCCGCCCCGCTCCATGTGGATGAAGCGGCGCATCTTCGGGTTCCAGCGGCGCGTCTGGTGGCCGAAGTGGACACCGGCCTCCAGCAGCTCCCGCATCGTGACGACTGCCACGGCGAAGTTCCTCCCGTATCGGTTGCAAATGAGCGGCCGACGGGCTCGGGTGGAACCGCTCCGAGCAAGTAACAGTGTGTTACCTGCCTCGTTCCGGCACCGCCACCCGCGCGATCCGCCGGGTCGGTTGCAGAAGCGGCGGCATGCTAGCAGCGGACTGCCGTCTAGCGGCTTCGGGCGAGGTCGAGCGCGGTCTCCAGCTCGGGCGGCAGCGGCGATTCCACCTCGATCCGCTGACCCGTGAGCGGGTGCGCGAACGCGAGCCGAGCGGCATGGAGGAACTGCCGGCCGAGGCCGAGGTCGCCGGCTACTCCGTAGATGGGGTCTCCCGAGACGGGAAGTCCGATCGCGGCGAGATGGACGCGGATCTGGTGCGTCCGCCCGGTCTCGAGCTGCACCGCGAGCAGCGCGTGCTCCCGCAGCAGCTCGCGCAGCTCGAAGTGCGTGACGGCCTCGCGCGCCTTCTCGGTGTCGAGTGACTGGCGCGTCGGATCACGCCGATCACGGCCGATCGGCGCCTCGATGCGGCCCCGTCGCGACCGCGGCCTCCCGCGCACGAGCGCGAGGTACTCGCGCTCGACCGCGCGACGGCGGATCAGCGCTTGGAGCCGCCGGTGGACCTCGTCGGCGCGTGCGACGACGAGCAGCCCCGACGTGTCGCGGTCGAGCCGGTGGACGATTCCCGGTCTCTGCGGCTCGTCGCCGCCGGCCGCGCGACCGACGAGACCGTGCACGAGCGTGCCCGTCCGCCGTCCCGATCCGGGATGGACGGTGACGCCGGCCGGCTTGTCGACCACGAGCAGATGCTCGTCCTCGTACGCGATCCGTAGCTCCACCGCCTCCGGCTCGAGCTCGGCGGACGGCCGGGCGGGCGGCTCGAGCTCGACCTCCTCGCCGCCCGCGAGCTTCTGGCTCTTCGGCCGCTGCTCGCCGTCGACCAGCACGCCCGCGGCGAGCGCACGCTCAGCGGCCGCGCGCGATCCGATCTCGGGCAGCGAGGCGAGGAAGCGGTCGAGCCGCGTCCCCGCCGCGGCGTCAGGAACCCGAAGCTTCAGTTCGTCGCCGCGCGTCGTGACGGTCGGCGGCAAAGAGCGTCGCGAGCAGGACGGCGACACCGACGACGATGAACGTGTCGGCGAGGTTGAAGGCGGGCCAGAAGCCGACGTCGAGGAAGTCGGTCACCGCGCCGAGACGAACGCGGTCGACGAGGTTCGAGATGCTGCCCCCGAGCACTAGCCCGAGTCCGACCGGGAGCACGGGGTGGCGGGCGCCCGAGCGCGCGAAGAAGTACAGCATCCACGCGACGACGACGGCGGTCAGCGCGATCACCGCGGACGTCGCCGTCGGGAAGAACCCGAACGCGATGCCGGAGTTCTCGACCCGATGAATCGAGAGCAGGCCGAGGACGTCGACCTCGTGGCCCAGCGCGACGTGCGAGCTGACGAGCCGCTTCGTCGCCTGGTCGGCCGCGATGGAAGCGCCTGCCACGAGCGCGAGCGCGATCCACTCCCACGTGCCCGCACCGATGTGGCGCTCCGCGAAGGAGACCGGCGTCAGCGCGTCCGGCGTCACGCCCATCCGGATGTCGGGGCTGGCGGTTCGCGCGCCGTTTCTCGGCGGCGTCTCCGGAGCGGCCTCGCCCACTAGGTCGAACGCTCCAGGCGGCGCGCGTCGTCGATGCAGAGATCCGTCCAGGGCCGTGCCTCGAGCCGCTCCTCGGCGATCTCGCGCCCGCAGATGCGGCAGCGCCCGTACGAGCCGTCGTCGATTCGCTTGAGCGCGTCGTCGATCGCCTTCCGCATCGCCTCGGCGCTGTCCTCGAGCGAGTAGTCGAGCTCGCGATCGAAGGTCGCGGTCGCGACCTCGCCCTTGTGGTTGTCGACGCTGCCCGAGATGAGCTCGCCGGTCTCGTCCTCGAGCGAGCCGGCGTTCGTCCGGTGAAGGTGGTCGATCGCGCCCACGACCCGCTGGCGCTCCTCGAGCAGGAGGCTGCGGAAGTGGTCGGTGTCGACGGTGCTCATCGTCGCGGCTCCTTTCTCTCCGCTGCGCTGAGGCGCCCCTCTGCATCGGGGGGTGCGATGCCTCGTACCTCCACAATCTTGTCACGCGCGCCGTGGCCGGAGACGATCGCAACGCTCCGCTCGGGAAGCGACAGGGTTCCCGCGAGCAGGCGGACGACCGCTCGGTTTGCCGCCCCGCGCTCCGGCGGGGCAGCGACGCGGACCTTCCACCCCGAGCCGTACCGTCCGACGACGACGTCTCGGAAGGCGCCGGGTACGACACGCAGCCGCAGGCGGGTCGACGGCTCTGTCACCGCCGGATCGTAGCCCTGGGTCAGGCCGCCTCGGCTTCGGGGGAGTCTCCGTTCGGGATCACGCGCGGCCCCTCCTCGTCTAGCGTCTCGAGGGCCGAGCGCATCAGCGACTGGACGCGACGTGCCTCGCCCGCGAGCCGTTCGCGCTCGGCAGCGGCTTCGCGAGTGATCGCACGCGCCTCGGCGTGCGCCTCGTCGACGATCAGCTGGGCCTCGCGCTTGGCCTGGTCTCGCACCTCGTGCGCAGAACGCTCGGCGGAGACGAGCGTCGTGCGGAGTATCGACTCGAGCTCGCGATGGCGCCCGAGCTCGTCTTCCAGGTGCTCGACCTTGTCGAGCAGATCGGCGCGGTCGCGCCAGACGTCCTCGAAGCTGTCGGCGACCTCGAGCAGCAGGCGGTCGACGGCGCCGATTCGGTAGCCGCCGAGCAGGCGGCGACGAGGGAGCGAGACGTGACGGAGCTCGACGGGTGTGTGAGCCATGAGGCCTCCTAGAGCTGGGAGAGCAGGGAGTCGACGACCGTCCTGGCGATCACGAGCGCGAGAATCGCGACCATCGGCGAAAGATCGAGCGGCCCGAACGGGGGCAGGATCCTGCGGAAGAGCCGCAGGTACGGCTCGCACACGTCGTAGAGGAAACGCTGGATCCGGTTCAGCCACAGCGAGTACGGCAGCCGAACCCACGACGTGATGATGTACGCGAAGATCAGCAGGATGTAGACGAACACGAAGACGTCGACGAAGTTCTGAACCTGCGCGACGACGTCCGCGAGCACGCTAAGGAAAGCCAGGGCGCCCATCCGCTCCCACTTCGTCTCTTCCCCGCGAAACCCTACGCCTAGCGCGGGGGAACCCGTGGTTCCCCCGCGGGCCCCCTCCTTTCAAGGTGCGCCCGTTCGAGCAGCCGGATGGCTGCGGCGGGAGCGCGGTCCCGCCTCCGCCTCTTGCGGCCACTCTGCGACCGGCGGGCGGGAGCGCACGCGGGCACTCAGGCGTGTGACTCCCCGTTATGCCTGGTTGAAGAAGCCGTCCCGCTCGAGTAGCCGGGCGCGCTCCTCCGCCGACACCTGGACGTTCGCGGGGGTGAGGAGGAAGACCTTGTCGGCGACGCGCTGCATCCCCCCGTCGAGCGCGTAAGTGAGACCGCTCGCGAAGTCGATCAGCCGCTTGGAGAGCTCGGGATCGGCTCCCTGTAGGTTGAGGATGACCGGGATCGCCTCCTTGAACTTGTCCGCCACCTGCTGCGCGTCGTTGAAGCTGCGGGGCAGCACGAGATGGACGCGCGCGGGGACGCCGATCGGCTCGACGCTCCGCAGGCGCTGCGTCGGGCGAACGACCGCCGTCGCCGCGCCCTCGGAGGGCTCGGTCCAGTCGTCGAACTCGCCCGTCCGCCGCCGGGCCGGGAGCCGCCGCACGTTCGGGCGCTCGCGGTAGCTGCGCTCGAGGTCCTCCTCGGTGACGTAGCCGTTCTCGTCCCACTCCTCGTCGTCCTCGGCGATCCCGAAGTAGACGAGCGTCCGGTTCCAGAGGTCGGCGAAGGCCACCGCCGCTCAATGGTACCCCCCTGCTCGGGCGGCTTCCCGGGGGGAACATCCCCCTCCCGAGCAGTTGCGTCGCCGGCGCCGAAGTGCGATTGTCTTCGCGAATGGGGGTCTTGATCTCGTTCGCAGCAGCCGCCGTCGCGGCACTCGCGCTCGCGCAGCCGGCGCTCTCTGCTCCCGCGCAGGCGCGCGTCGCAGTGACGGCCGCGAGCAGCGCGATGCCGGCCGCTGAGCGCCGCGCGAAGCCCCGGGTGCTCCTGCGCGATGTCCGCGCGTGCGGCAGCTCGCTCTACAACGCGAGCAGGTACCAGTGCGCTCGCGACGAGCGGTCGCACCCGCTCGTCTCGAATACGGCGTACTGCACGATCACGATCTACGCGTTCACGGCGGCGACGGTCCACACGAGCATGTCCTACGGCGGGCAGACGCTCTTCGCGAAGACGAGGCGGGTGCGGGCGCGCACCGTCTTCCACTTGGCGCTCTCCTACGAGCTCCCCGTGGTGCTTCCCGCGGGGCGCTACGCCTGCAAGTTCGCCGCTGCGCGCAAGCGTGCATCAGTGTCGATGACGGGAGCCGGAGATGCCGGCCCGGTGGCGTACGAGTCCGTCTGCTCTGCCGGCCGCACGAACGCGTCGAACCTCTGCAGCTCGGACGAGAGTGCGCTGCCGCTCGCCCCGACGAGCTCCCTGACGTGCAGCGGCATCTTCGCCGGCAAGAAGGGCCACTTCGCCGGGGTCGAGCTGCTCTACAACGACAACGGCACGTGGACGAGCCTGTCGAAAGTGGAGGGTCAGGTGTCGGCGCCCTTCGTTCCCGGCACGCTGACCGTGCCGAGCCTGCTCGGCCAGCCGTTCCTGCCCGGCCAGTACATGTGCCGCTTCACGATCGACGGACAGACGTCCGTCGAGAAGCCCTTCTCGGTCCGGGCCTGACCGCCGCCGCGCCCGCGTAGATCGCGCTCCTCCGTGCCGGCGCTCGCGCGCGCGTACGCGCGCGGAGGTTCGCGTGCCCCTCACTCGGCGTACAGCACCTGCCCCACCCGGATGAGCGTCGCGCCCTCCTCGACGGCGACGCGCCAATCCTGGCTGGTCCCCATCGAGAGCTCGCGCAAGCCGTGCTCCTCGGCGAGCTCGCGCAGGCGGCGAAAGTACGGGCGCGAGGCCTCGGGATCGTCGGCGAGCGGCGGCATCGTCATCAGCCCGCGGACGTCTCCGTAGAGCGCAAGGAAGTCGCCGAGCCGGTCGGGGGCGATCCCCGACTTCGAGGCCTCGCCGGCGAGGTTGACCTCGACGAGCGCGGGGATCTCGAGCCGGCGGGCGGCCGACTCGGAGGCCAGGGAATGCACCAGCTCGCACGTGCGGTTGACGTCGCCGGCCTTGCGACTCTGGAGGTGGCCGATGAAGTGCCAGCGGAACACGTCCGCATAGCGGCCATGTTTCGCCAGGAGGTCTTGCGCGCGGTTCTCGCCCACGACCTCGACGCCGGCCTCGGCGAGCAGCGCCATCTCCTCGACGGAGACGTACTTCGTGGCCGCGACCACCGTCACGGACGGGCCCGCCTCCACCCGGATGCGCGCGTAGTTCTCGCGGATCGTCTCAGCGGATGTACGCAAGCGCGCCCTGCCGGCCGGTGACGCCGCCGTCTCGACGGTGCGAGAAGAAGCGCTCGGGCTCGTGCGCCGTGCAACCGCCGATGCGCTCGACGCGCGCGACGCCGGCGGCGCGGAGCGCACGCTCGACTGCGCCGGCCAGGTCCAGGCGGCCGTTCCGGACGAGACCGAAGCCGTAGGCGGCGCGCACCGGGCCTGCGACGTCCTCGCCCACCTCGTAGCAGCAGGGACCGATCCCGGGGCCGATGGCGGCGCCGACGAGACGGCCGCCGAGCGCGGCCCGCCCCGCGGCGACGACGCCGGCGAGGAGTCCTTTCCAGCCGACGTGCAGGAGCGCGAGCGCGGGAGGAGGGCCATCCAGCCTCGCGAGCGCGACCGAGAGGCAGTCGGCCGTGACGACGACGAGCGCCCGTCCGGGCTCGTCAGTCCAGATGCCGTCCGCCGGCTCGCCGCGTCCATTCGCCGAGGCGACGCGCGCGCCGTGCACCTGGAGCGGCCACGAGACGCGCTCGGCCTCCACGCCCGCCGCCGTGAAGAGGCGACGCCGGTTCTCCTCCACGCGCTCGCGGTCGTCGTCGGTCAGCAGCCCGAGGTTAAGCGAGGAGTACGGGCCGTCGCTGACCCCTCCCGTGCGAGTCGTGAAGACGATCTCGTACGGCGCCGGACCGTCCCAGCGGATCAGGTCAAGCACCGATCAGCTCCCGCGCGGCGGCCAGCTCGGACTCGCGTCCGTCGAGCTCGCCGTTGAGCTTCCGGCGGCGAAGCTCCGACAGAACCTCGCCCACACGCGGCGACTCCTCGAGCCCGAGCTCGGCGAGGTCGGAGCCGGTGATCTCGAGGTGAACGTCGCGCAGTCGGCGGAAGTAGTCGTGGAGCCGATCGGCGTCGGCGAGCGCGAGCGCGTACAGCGGCGCGTCCGGCGCGTACGGCTCGGCCAGCTTCACGACCTCGTCGGGCGTGTGCCGGTCGGCGCCGAGCTTCTCGGCGATCCGCGGCCCGACCGTGACCGCGGCTGCGATCTGCTCGGCGTCGCGGCGGCGCACCTTCAGCCGTGCCAGCCAGTCGTAAATCTCGTCGGGCGACAGGCGACGAGCGAGCGCCGCGAGGCCGAGGCGCCACAGCGGGATCTCCGGCGCGTAGCGCTCGCGTAGCTCGCGGAGCCGCTCGAGCAGCCGCGCCGCCTCCTCGTCGGCGACGAGGTGCGGGTGGATCGCCTTGTCGGCGCCGAGCTCGCCCAGCCGGACGATCGCGCGCGCGGCCTGCCGCTCCTCCAGCAGGTCGTGCAGCTCGTCGCGCAGGCGGGCCGACGAGAGATCGCCGACGAGCCCCATCTCTATCGTCCCGCGCGCGAGACGCTGCGTCTGCCCCTCCATCGTGAACCCGTAGCGCGCCTCGTAGCGCACGGCGCGGAAGATCCGCGTCGGGTCGTCGATGAACGAGAGGTTGTGCAGGACGCGGATCGTTCCCGCCTCGAGGTCGCGCCGCCCGCCGAACGGGTCGACGAGCCGGCCGAAGTCGTCTCCCCGCAGCGACACCGCCATCGCGTTGATCGTGAAGTCGCGGCGGAAGAGGTCCTCCCTGATCGTCGCGTGCTCGACCGTCGGCAGCGCGGCGGGCGCGTCGTAGAACTCGGTGCGCGCGGTCACGACGTCGATTCGCTCGCCCTCCCCGTACACGACCACCGCGGTGCCGAACTTGTCGTGGGGCCGGACACGTCCCCCGAGTGCCTTCGCGAGCGCTCGCGCGAGCGCGATCGCGTCGCCCTCGACCGCGATGTCGACGTCGAAGCCGCGCTCGCCGAGCAGGATGTCGCGCACGGTCCCGCCCACGAGGTAGACGCCGTCGTACCCCTCGCTCAGCGCCGCCACGGACTCGAACGCCGGCGTGAGCCGCTCGAGCGCCGCGAGCCGGTCGGCGAGGGAGACCGCGGGCGCCTCGGCGCCCTCGAGCGGCTCGCCGAGCGCGCGCAGGACGTCGCTTGGGGTGACGACGCCGACGACCTCCTCGCCGCGCAGGACGGCGATGCGGCCGCCGGGGGCGCCTGGGAGCAGCCGCTGGAGCTCGGCGAGCGGCGTCTCCTCCGAGACCGTCGCCACGCGCGAGCTCATGATCCCCTTGACCGGCGCGTGCGAGAGGTTGTGGCCGATCGCCTTGTCGAGGTCCTCCCGCGCGACGACGCCGGCGAGGCGACCCTCCTCGAGCACCAGGATCCCACTGAGGCCGTGACGCTGGCAGGCGACCATCGCGCGCGCGACGGACTCGTCGGGCGAGACCGTGCGCGGCGGCGAGGACATCAGCTCACGCGCGACGACCGGGCCGCGGGCGGCCCCGGGAGCCGCCTCGAGCACGCGGGCGCGCGCCTCCGGGAGCGGGAGCCGTGCGATCGCCGACGCCGCGTAGGCGTGGCCGCCGCCGCCCAGGGCTGACGAGAGGACGGCGGCGTCGATTTCCCGCGCGCGGCTGCGCACCACGCAGAAGACGCGGTCGTCCATCTCGACGAGCAGCGCGAGCGCGCGGGCGTCGGTGAGGTCGACGAGCTTGTGCGCGAGGTTGGAGACGCCGTCGACGTACTCGGGCCACGAGACCGCGGCGACGAGCAGCTCGACGCCGGCGACGTCCACCGGCTCGACGGCGTCGAGCAGCGCGTTCAAGAGCTCGCGCTCGTTCTCCGCGAGCGGCATCCGCAGGAAGCGGCCGAGCGCCTCCTGGCTCGCACCGTGACGGATGCACCAGGCCAGCGCCTCCGCGTCGCGCTGGGTCGTCGTCCGGTACGTGAGCGAGCCGGTGTCCTCGTGAATACCGAGCGCGAACGCGGTCGCCTCGACGGGCGTGACGGCGAGCTCGCGCTCGGCCACGATCCCGACGAGCGTGGTCGTGAGCGCGCCGTCCTCCGAGAGGACGACGTTCTCGGCGGGCACCCACTCCGGGAGCTCGTCGTGGTGGTCGAACACGACCTTCTCGACCGCGGGGTTGCGCGCGACCGGCTCGAGCTCGCCGAGCCGCGACGCGGACGTGGTCTCGACCACGATCAGCCGCCGGATCCTGTCGAGCTCGAGCCGCGAGGCCTCGACGAGGTGGAGCTCGTCGGCGTGCAGCCGGCAGAACTCGCGCACGTTGCGGTTGAGGGCGCCCGCGAGGCAGACGACGGCCTCCGGGTAGAGGCGGCGCGCCGCGAGCATCGCCGCGAGCGCGTCGAAGTCGGTGTTGCTGTGGGTCGCGATCACCTGTTCCGCGTGCATTGCTCCTGTCATTCTGCCGCCCGTGGACGTCCACCCTTTCGCAGCCCGCGGCTTCGAGGACGTCGCGGAGGCCTACGAGCGCGGGCGGCCGGGGTATGCGCCCGAGGCCGTCGCGTGGCTCGCGGCGCGGCTCGCGCTCGGACCCGGGAAGACCGTCGTCGACCTCGGCGCAGGCACGGGGAAGCTCACACGGCAGCTCGTCGAGACGGGCTCGCGCGTGCTCGCGGTCGAGCCGATCGACGCGATGCGGCACGTGCTGGCCGAGACGGTCGCGGAGGCCGCCGTGCTCGAGGGGACCGCGGAGGCGATCCCGCTCCCCGATGCCAGCGTCGACGCCGCGACCGCCGGTCAGGCGGCGCACTGGTTCCGGCCGGACGAGGCCACCGCCGAGCTCGCGCGGGTCGTGCGGCCGGGCGGGGCGATCGGCTTCGTCTGGAACATGCGAGAGACGGGCGACGAGCTGCTGGCACGGGTCGAAAAGCTGCTGGCGCCCTACCGTGAGCGTGCACCTGTGCCCGACTCGCCGCGATGGGGCGAGGCGCTCGCGCGTGGCCCGTTCACGGCGCTCGAGCGGCGCGACTTCGAGCACGTGCAGGAGCTGGCCGCGCACGACCTGCCACGGCTCGTCTCGTCGTACAGCTACATCGGCGGGCTCGAGCCGGCCGAACGTGCCGCCGTGCTGGAGCGCGTGCGGGCGCTCGCGGAGGGCGTGGATCGCGTTCGCCTGCCGTATCGCACCGAGGCGTACGCCTGCAGCCGCATGTAGCCGGCGGTCACCGCCAGTCGATCGAGACGACGTCGATCGGCTCCGAGATGCCCTTGAGCGTGACGGGACGCGGCTCCGAGGCGGGGTAGGGGGAGGTCGTCCCGACGGTCGCCTCGCTCGCGACGATCTCGCCGCCCTCCGCCAGCGCGGCGATCCGGGCCGCCTCGTGGACGCCCTTCCCGCGGAAGTTCCGGCCCACCTGGGCCGCCTCGGACGCGTGGACGCCGATCCGGATCTGCGGTGCGAAGCCCTGTTGCCGCCGGTGCTCGGCCAACCTGCGCTGGATCGCGACGGCGCAGGCGAGCGCCGCCTCGGGGCTGTCGAAGCCGACGAAGAAGCCGTCCCCGGTGGCGACGACCTCCTCACCCTGATGAGCGGCGAAGAGGCCGCGCAGCGTCTCGTCGTGCCATCGGAGCAGGTCGCCCCACGCGTCGTCGCCGAGTGCTTCTGCGAGAGCCGTCGACCGCACCATGTCGGTGAACATGAACGTCTTCATCACGCGGCGGGCCCGCCCGGCCCGACCCCGCAGCTGCCACGGGAGCAGCTCCTCGACCTCTTCGATCTCGATCGCAGCCGTCGGGCACGAAGCCGCCGCCTGCCGCAGCAGCTCCTCGTCGACGGTCGTGATGTCGACGACGTCCGCCTTGAGCAGATCACCCTTCAGCCAGTCGAAGGCGGTCGGCGCGATCGTCACGCAATTTCCGGCGCCGATGCACCGATGTCTGTCGACTCGCGCTCGCAGCATCTCGCCTCGACCCGACCTAGCCGCCGTGCTGGCCGAAGGCGAGGACGGCCGCCTCTGCCCGAGAGGAAACGCCGAGCGCCGCGTACATCTCGCTCAGCCTACGGTCGATGCGCTTCTCGGTCACGCCGAGCTCGCGCGCGATCTCGCGGTTCGTCCGCCCCTCGACGACGAGCCAGAGCAGGCGAGCGTCCTCCTCGTCGAGGCCCGCCGCCGCGCCGTTCCCCGTGGTGGCCGCAGTAGACGCCGGATCCGCGACGCCGGCGAGCGCCGAGAGCTGCTGCCCGAGCGACCCGCGAAACCAGCGCACACGAACGTCCTCGTCGAGGATCCGCTGGGCGATCATCGCCGCCGTCGTCCGCAGGTCGGCCTGGACGGCCTCTCGCTCCTCGTCGCTGCCGCCCGCGGCGAGGGCGCGCGCCGCGGGGAGCAGGACGTCGAGGAAGAGATCCTCGTGCAGCGCCGCGGCGAGCTCGGCCAGCGCGCGTCGAGCCGCTTCGGCAGCCTCTCCCGCCTCGCCGCGCGCAAGCGAGACCTCGGCCAGCGCGGCCTCCGCCTGCGCGGTGAACGGCGGGTGTCCCGGAAGGGTGGCGGCCGCGTCCCGTGCCTCGCGCGCCGAGCGCTCGGCGAGTCCCAGCAGCTCCTCGTCGCCGTTCTCGGCCCCGAGTCGCGCCGCCTCGAGCGCAAGGCGTACCAGCGCCTCGCAGCGCGCGGCGGGCCGCCGCTGGTCTCCGGCGAGCTCGACCGCCCGCTCCAGATGAGTGCGCAGCCCCTCGGCGTCGCCGGCGGCCGCCCTCGCTACGCCGCGCGCCGCCTCGAGC
>JBKOYJ010000075.1:0-23947 GCA_046725345.1 Actinomycetota bacterium
CGTCGTCGTCAAGCGCGGCCTCAACGACGACAGCGTGACCGAGCTGGCGCGCTTCTTCCGCGGAAGCGGGCACGTGCTGCGCTTCATCGAGTACATGGACGTCGGCCACTCCAACGGCTGGCGCCTCGACGACGTCGTTCCCGCGGAGGAGATCGTGCGGCGGATCGACGCGGAATTCCCTCTCGAGCCGCTCGAGCCGCGCTACCGCGGCGAGGTCGCGCGGCGCTGGCGCTACGCCGACGGCGCGGGCGAGGTCGGGGTGATCGCCTCCGTCACGCAGCCGTTCTGCGGCGACTGCACCCGCGCGCGCCTGTCGGCCGACGGCAAGCTCTTCACGTGCCTGTTCGCCGTACGCGGCCACGACCTCCGGGCGTTGCTGAGAGACGGCGCCTCCGACGAGGAGCTTGCCGACGCGGTCACGGGGATCTGGCGTCGCCGCACCGATCGCTATTCCGAACTTCGGACGGCCGAGACCGCCGACCTCCCAAAGGTCGAGATGTCCTACATCGGCGGCTAACGTCACGGGGGAAACGGCCGGTTTCCCCCATGGGACCCCCTTCCCTGAGGATCGCGCGCGCTGCCCGCGCGGGAACGCTGCGGCGGACAAAGCCCGCCTCCGCTAGCTAAGCGAGAAAGGCTCCGCCTTTCTCGCTTCCTGGGTTAGACCCTTCGGCTGAGCGCGCGCGAAGAGCGCGGTTTTCGCGCGCTCTTGGGCGTTCTCGCGCGACTCGGCTTCGCGAAGCGGAACCCGAGTCGGACCCACGGAGGGGGCCGTTGGGGAAACTTGGTTCCCCCACGAAGCGAGCGGCAGCGAGCGTCCAACTGTGAGGAGGGGGTCCTCGGGGGAACCACGTGGCTCCCCCGGCCGACTCCGAGGCGCCTCGACTCAGGGACCTTGGCGGGCGGCTGCGGCGCGCTCCACCTTCACGACCGCGACGGGTCGCGACTTCCCGCGGACGTAGACGTCGCCGACCTGTGCGAAAGAGGCGGCGGCGCCCGCCCGTCGCGCGGTCTCGGCGCTCGCGAGGATCGGCTCGCCGACCTCCTTCGTCATCGCCTGCAGCCTGGAGGCGACGTTGACGGCGTCGCCGATCACGGTGTACTCGAGCTTGGCCTCGCCGCCGACGTTCCCGGCGACGACGTCGCCGGTGGCGATGCCGACGCCGACCATGATCTCGGGAAGCATCGCCGCGGCCTGCTCGCGGTTGAAGTCGTCGAGCGCCGCGAGCATGCCGGTCGCGGCGCGAACAGCCTGCGCGGCGTGCTCGTCGCTCGGGGTGAGCGGCGAGCCGAACACGGCGAGAAGGCTGTCGCCGCCGTACTTGTTGACGAGCCCGCCCTCGTCGACGACGACCTTCGCCATCTTCATGAAGTACCGGTTCAGCATCTCGATCAGGGTCGACGCCGGCACGGCCTCGGTCACGCCCGTGAAGTCGCGAATGTCCGCGAACAGCACGGTGCTGGTGACGAGCTCGCCGTCCAGGCGACCACGGTGCTCGATCGCCGCCTCCGCGAGCTCGGGAGTGACGTACTGGCCGAAGAGGTCGCGGATCAGGGCCTCGCGCTCGAGCCCGACGACCATCCGGTTGAAGGCGCCCGCGAGCTCGCCGATCTCGTCGTCCGAGCGCATCTCGGCGCGCTCGGTCAGGTCGCCGTCCTCGACGCGGCGCATAGAGCCCTCGAGCTGGCGCAGCGGGCGCACGATCGTCCGGGCGACGTAGAGGGCGGCCAGGACGCTCAGCGCGAGACTCGCCCCGGCGACGCCGAGCTCCACCGCCGCGGTCGGCACGCCGAGCAGCTCTTCTCCCCCGTTCTCGCCCTCCTCGCCGTGCACCTCCGCCGACTGGTCGCGCGTCTCCCGGTACGACAGCGTCGCGAGGATCCCGATCGGCAGGAGGCTCACGACGAGGAACGCGACGAGCAGGCGGACGACGATCGACTTACGCCACAACACCGCGCCGAGTATCCCGCAGAGATCGGCCGAGAGCGAGGCGCTCGCTTGCGACGCCGACACTCAGCGCGCTGGGCTTTGCCCGGCGAGCGTCTGAAGCGACCGGTCGACACGATCGACCTCCAGCGGGACGGCTCTAAGGCCCGCGCGGTCGACACGACCGAACGCCAACCGAGAGAGGTTCTAAGCTCGCCTCGCGTGCTGCGTCAGGGTCCCGTATCCGCGCTCCTTCACGGCCTGGCCGAGTACGCAGAGGCGGCCCTCCTGATCGCCGCCCCATTCCTGCTCGGGTTCGACTCGGATGCGGCGCGGGCGCTCTCCATCGTCGCCGGCGTCGGATTGATCATCGTCACTGCGACGACCGACGCGCCTGCAGGGCTCTCGCGGACGCTTCCGGTCGGCGTGCACGTCGTGCTCGACGTCGCGTTCGTCGCGCTGCTCATCGCGGGGCCGTTCCTGTTCGGGTTCTCGGACGAGGGGACGCCGACTGCGTTCTTCATCGTCCTCGGCGTCGCGCACCTGCTCCTCACGCTCGCGACCCGGTTCCTGCCTGCGCGCGCCTAAGGGCCTACTCGGTTGGCGTTCGATCGTGTCGACCGGTCGTTTCAGACGGACGCGCCGGCAAAGCCGGCACGTCCTGATGGTCGGCGCCGCCGAGTCGGCGCCTCAACACCCGCGGCCGTGCCGAATACAATCGCCTCCGTGACGCCCGACGCGGAACGCTCCCTGCTGCCGCACGGCTTCGCCGATCTCGCCCGCCAGGTCGCGATCTGGTTCGGCTTTCTCCTCCTCTACCAGGTCGCTCGCGGGCTCGCCGACCGCAACGCGACGGAGGCGTTTCGGAACGGACTGCGCGTCGCCGATCTCGAGCGGCGCACCGGCGCGCTGTTCGAGGTCTCCCTGCAGGGATTCCTCAACTCGTCGCGACTGCTGATCGAGCTGACCTCGTTCACGTACTGGCTGTCGCAGTTCGCGGTGCTGGGGTTCGCGCTCCTGTGGGTCTACCTGCGCCGGAACGAGGCCTTCCTCCGCTTCCGCAATACCGTCCTGCTCGCGAACCTGTTCGGCCTCGTCGGCTACGTGGCCCTGCCGACCGCACCGCCGCGGATGTTCCCGGCGCTCGGCTTCGTGGACACGCTCGGCGCCTTCAGCTCGCTGAACCACTCGAGCGCGGCGATCGAGCTCGCCTCGAACCCGTACGCAGCGATGCCGAGCCTCCACGCCGCGGACGCGCTCATCGTGGGGTTCACAATGGCGACGGTCGCGCGCTGGCGAGGGGTGAAGCTCCTCTGGCTCGCCTGGCCGGTGTGGGTGTCGTTCACCGTCGTGGCGACGGCGAACCACTTCTGGCTCGACATCGTGGGAGGCGCGCTCGTCGCGGCGATCGCCGCCGCGGTCGTGCATCGGCGCGCGCTGGGCGCCCGCCTCGCGCGCGCGCCCGCGTGAGGGCGGAGGCCCTCAAGCAGGGCTACACGCGAGGGGCGAGGCAGCTCGCCGCCCGCTCGATCACCGGGCTCGCCCGAACGCGGATCACGCCGGACGCGCTCACCCTGACCGGCGTGACGCTCGGCGCGGCCGCCGCGGTGCTCGTCTATCTCGAGAACCGAGGGGAGATCTTGTTCTTCTGGCTCGGCGCGGCCGTCTTCCTTACCGGCTCGCTGCTCGACATCCTCGACGGCGCGCTTGCGCGCGCGAGCGGCAAGGGAACACCGTTCGGTGCGTTCCTCGACTCGACCTTCGACCGGATCAGCGAGGTGCTGGTGCTGGGCGCGATCGCGCTCGTGTTCGCGCGTGAGGCAAGGACGTGGGCGCTGGCGTTCACGATCGCAGCGATCGCGGGCTCGTTCCTCGTCAGCTACACACGCGCGCGCGCCGAGGCGCTCGGCCTGCGCGGCGACGTCGGGATCGGCAGTCGAGCCGAACGTGTCGTCGTGATCACGTGCGGCCTCGTGCTCGCGCCGTGGGGCCTGCTCCCATGGGCGATCGTCCTCCTGACGGCGACTGCTTGGCTGACGGTCGTGCAGCGCGTGCTAGCAGTCCGAAGCCAGATCCTGCGTCGCTGATATTCTGCTAGCAGCACATCGCTGCTAGCAGATGGCCAAACGAGAGCTCACAAGTGTGCTGGTGCGGATGCCGGCGCCGTTGAAGCGCCGGCTGGCCCGCGAGGTCGGACGACGTGGCGCGACGCTGAACGACGTGGCCGTCGAGCTGCTCGCCCGCCGCTTCGGCGTCGAGTTCGAGCCCAGCGGCCGACGCGGCACCGTTCCGGGAGAAAGCCCGTCCGTGCTGCTCCGCGTCCCGCCGGCCCTCCGCACGCGCATCCAGGCCGAGGCGGACGAGCGCGAGTCGAGCACGAACGCCGTGATCGTCGAGACCCTGGCGCAAGCCCTCGAGCTCCACGACAGGCAAGGAGAGCGAACGATGAACGAGACTGATGGCAGCTCCAACGGCCGCGCGCACCAGAACGAAAGAGTTCGCGTCGCGCTGATCGGCGTCGGAAACTGCGCCAACGCGCTCGTCCAGGGCGTCGAGTACTACCGCGACGCACCACGCGACGAGTTCGTCCCCGGCCTCATGCACGTCGACCTCGGCGGCTATCACGTCGGCGACGTCGAGTTCAGCGCCGCGTTCGACGTTACGACCGACAAGGTCGGCAAGGACCTGGCAGAGGCGATCTGGGCGCGCCCCAACGACACGGTCAAGTTCGCAGACGTGCGGAAGACCGGCGTCACCGTGTCCCGGGGCATGACGCACGACGGGATCGGCACGTATCTCTCGGGCGTCGTCGAGAAGGCGCCGGGCGAGACCGACGACGTCGTCGCGA
Organism: Actinomycetota bacterium; assembly: GCA_046725345.1. Classification (GTDB taxonomy): domain Bacteria; phylum Actinomycetota; class Thermoleophilia; order Gaiellales; family Gaiellaceae; genus JBKOYJ01. The sequence continues at coordinate 4,776 of JBKOYJ010000075.1, forward strand.
TCCTGCGCGAGACCGGCACGGACGTCGTGGTCAACTACCTCCCCGTCGGCTCGGAGGAGGCGACCAAGTGGTACACCGAGCAGGTCCTGAACGCGGGCTGCGCGCTCGTCAACTGCATGCCCGTCTTCATCGCCCGCGAGCGCTACTGGCAGCGGCGGTTCGAGGACCGCGGCCTGCCCATCATCGGAGACGACATCAAGTCGCAGGTCGGCGCGACGATCACGCACCGCGTCCTGACGAGCCTCTTCCGCGAGCGCGGCGTCCGCCTCGACCGCACGATGCAGCTGAACGTCGGCGGCAACTCCGACTTCCTCAACATGCTCGAGCGCGAGCGGCTCGAGTCGAAGAAGATCTCGAAGACCAACGCCGTCACCTCGATGCTCGACTACGACCTCGGCGACGGAAACGTCCATGTCGGCCCATCCGACCACGTGCCCTGGCTGACGGACCGCAAATGGGCCTACATCCGGATGGAGGGCTCCGCGTTCGGCGACGTGCCGCTCAACGTCGAGCTGAAGCTCGAGGTGTGGGACTCCCCCAACTCCGCCGGGATCGTGATCGACGCGGTACGGCTGGCGAAGCTCGCACTCGACGCGGGGGTCGCAGGCACGCTCGAGGGTCCGAGCGCCTACCTGATGAAGTCGCCCCCGCGGCAGCTCCGCGACGACGACGCACACGAGGCGACGGAGCGCTTCATCGCCGAGCACGCGCGCGCGCAGGCGAAGGAGAAGCCAAAGGCGCGCTAAAGGAGGTTGGCGAGCTGTCGATAACTCCCCCGTATGGGGGAATCGGCGGCGCGAACGAGCCTCCTTGTTTCGACGGTCGCGGCTTTGTTCCTGCTCGTCCCGGGCGTAGGCCACGCGCGCCCCGGAAGCGCCGATGTCGCCGCGCTCCAGGTCGCGCTCCGCGCGAGGGGAGTCTACGGCGGCGCGGTCGACGGCATGAAGGGGCCGGAGACCGAACGAGCCGTCCGAGTGTTCCAGCGGCGGGCGAAGCTCGCCCCGGACGGCGTCCCCGGCCCGCAGACCCGTGCCGCGCTCGGCCGCTTCGCGCGTCACGAGCTCGGAAGCCGGGTCTTACGCCGCGGCTACGCGGGGTGGGACGTCGCCGCGTTGCAGTTCGAGCTCGCGTGGCACGGCTTCCCGTCGGGCATCTTCGACGGCCGCCTCGGCCCGCGCGCCGAGGCCGCGCTCCTCCGCTTCCAGCGCTGGGCCGGTCTCGCACCCGATGGCCGCGCGGGCGCGGCGACGCTCGCCGCCCTCCGCGCGGTGCCGCCCTCCTGCCCGATCACGCTGAGCGCCCCGCTGACGGCGCCCGTGGGCGACCGCTTCGGCCCGCGCGGCGCGCGCTTCCACTCCGGAGTCGACTTCCCGGCCTCGACTGGCACGCCGGTCGCCTCCGCCGCCGCGGGCCGCGTCTCGTACGCCGGCTGGCTACCGGGCGGGTGGGGATACCTGGTCGCGATCGCCCACCGAGACGGCGTCCGCACGATGTACGCCCACCTCTCCCGGATCGACGTGCGCGTCGGCGCCCATATCCACGCGGGCACACGGGTCGGCCTCGTCGGTGCGACCGGGGCCGCGACCGGGCCCCATCTGCACTTCGAGGTTCGCGTGCGTGGAGCGGCGGTCGACCCGCTGCCCGCGCTGCGCTGAGGGGGGCCCGAGAGGCACGGGACTAGACTCCGGAGCGCGATGTCGCTCCGGATCTGCCTCGTCACGCCGTTCGCGTGGTCGCGGCCCCACGACGTGAACGAGCACGTGACGGGCATCGCGACCGCACTGCGCCGGATCGGACACGACGTCACCGTGCTCGCCCCCTCGACGCGCGCCTCCGACCTGCGCGAGGGCCGGCGCGCGCTGCAGCGCGGCGACGCAGACGTCGACGTGCTCGCGATCGGGCCGGCCCTGCCGATCTCGCGCAGGAGCCGGATGGGCGTGCCGGTGGGCGTGCGCGCGAACCTCTCGCTCGCACTGGCGCTCGGACGTTACGACGTCGTCCACGGCTTCGAGCCCGGTCTCCCGAGCCTCTCGTACCTCGCGCTGCGGGAGGGACAAGCGCTCGCCGTGGCCACGTTCCTCTCGCCGGAGCGGCTCGGCTACCCGCCCGGGCGGACGCAGCGTGAGCGCCTGCTGTCGCGGATCGACGCGCTGCTCGCAACCTCGCCTGATACGGCGGCTGCGGCACGCGAGCGCTTTCCGGGCGACTACCGGATCGTCTCGGAGGGCGTCGACACCGAGCTCTTTCACCGTGGTCCCAAACGGCCGGAGATCGTGCTCGAGTGGCGTGCGACTGCGCGTCCGCTTGCCCGTGCGATGTTGCGCACGCTCGACGAGCTGCCGGGCTGGGAAATCGTGGTCGTGCGCACGAAGCCGCTCAGCGGCCGGCCCTACATCCCCCGCGCGGTTCGCGACCGCGTGAGCGTCCGGACCGCCCGTGACGGACCCTCGCGTGCGGCGATCCTGGGGCCGGCCGGCATCTTCGTCCCCGCGCCGGGAGGCCTGAGGCGCCTCGTCCTGGAAGCCGAGGCCGCGGGCGTCGCCGTCGCCGCTCCGCCTCGCGCCGCCGAGCAGCCGGAGCTCGCGGCGGCCGCAGCCGCGCGGCTCGCCGAGAACGACGTCCTCCGCGAACGGGTCGCGAAGGAGGGCCGCGCGCGTGCCGAGCAGCAGCGCTTCGAGGAGGTCGGGGCTCGACTCGACGAGCTCTACCGCGAGCTCGCCGGGCGTCGCCGGGGGCCGCGCGCCGCGCACGACCCCCTCGCCGGCCGGCCATGGATCCTTGCCGACCTGCACGCGCACACGAGCTGGTCGCACGACTGCTCGGTCGACGTCGCCGATCTGCTCGACCACGCCGAGGCCGAGGGACTCGGAGCGCTCGCGATCACGGACCACAACGTGTTCGGCGGTGCGCTCGAAGCGCTCGAGCTGGCGCACGGGCGCGACCTCGTCGTCATCCCCGGCGAGGAGATGAAGACGGCGGGACAGGGCGAGGTGATCGGGCTCTTCCTCTCCGGGGAGATCCCGCGCGGCATGTCGTTCTCCGACACCGTCGCCGCGATCCGCGCCCAGGGCGGCATCGTCTACCTGCCGCACCCGTTCGACCGCCTGCACGCGATTCCCGACTCTGCGACGCTGCACCGGCATCTCGCCGATGTCGACGTCCTCGAGGTCTACAACGCGCGCCTGCTGTTCGAGGGCTTCAACGACGAGGCGCTTCGCTTCGCCCGCAAGTACAACCTCATCGCAGGTGCGGGGTCCGATGCCCACGTGCTCCCCGGAGTCGGCACCGGAGTGGTACGGATGCGCGCATTCGAAGGGCCTGAGGACTTCCTGGTCAGCCTCCGCACGGCCCAGGTGCTCCGGCGCCCGCGCTCGCTCATGTACCTGCAGGGGCTGAAGTGGGTCGCGCAGGCCAAGGAAAGGGTCCGCTAGAGGAGAACTCGGGGAGCGTCCCGTGTCCACGCTACGCGTCTGGGTTGGCCGTAGGCGCCCCCCGTTGGTCGTGCCGCTGCGCCGCGTTAGCTGCGACACGCGTCTCACGTAACAGTGCTGCCCACCGACGAGATCTACGAGAAGTACCTGCAAAAAGCGATTCTCGAGGTCAACGAACTCGGGGAGGAGATCGCTCGCGCGGCGGGCGCTGACCGCGTTCCCGTCGTCGGCTCCGGCCATCCGCTCGCGAACCTCTTCCTGCTCAAGTACGCGCCGCAGCCGTCGGAGGTGCAGGAAGGCGTCGCCTTCTACGGGCGTACCGGCCAGGCAATCCTGAAGTCGCTCCAGCGCCTCCGCGTCGACCCGACGGAGGTCTACGGGACGAACTGCCTCAAGTTCGCCGGCCAGGACGAGGAGGAGGCGCGCCCCTGGCTCGCCCGCGAGCTGCACATCGTCCAACCCAAGCTCGTGGTCGTGATGGGCGACGACGCGCTTCGCTTCCTCAACGAGCTCGAGTTCCCGCTCGCCGACCGGCTGGAGCCGCAACTCGGCGTCCTGACCCGGTTCACCGCCACGATCGATGCGCTGTACGTTCCGGACGTGGACGCGTCGCTCGACGAGCAGCCGGCCAAGACGCGCTTCTGGAAGGCCTTCAAGGTCGTCGGCGCGTGGTGGGCCGAGCTGCCGCCGTACTGATCGCGCGTCTCGCCGCCGGCGCGGCGGTGCTCGCCGCCCTCGTCGTGTACTACGAAGGCGCGAGCCGCGTTCCCGACGCGCCGCTGTGGGCCGACGTCGCACTCACGTCCGCCGTGCTGCTGCCGGCCGCGTTTGCGCTCGTGCCCCTCGTCGTGCTCCCGCTCCGAGAGGCGCGCGGCCTCCTGCCCCTCGGGCTCGCGTTCGCGGCGCTGGCCGCCGTCCTCGAGCAGGCTGACCTCGGGATTCCCGCCAACTTCGCGAAGCTCTTCGCCGTCGCCCTGCTGGCGCTCTGGTTCCTGGGCTATTTCGAGCGGGCCAGCTGGATCCTCGTCGTAGCCGCGATCGTGCCGGTCGTCGACGCCGTCTCCGTCTGGGTGGGCCCGACGAAGCACATCATCTCGGAGCGGCCCGAGCTCTTCGACGTGTACTCGTTCGCCTTCCCGCTCCCCGACACGGGGTCGTTCCGGCTCGGCCTCACCGATCTCGCCTTCTTCACAATCTTCCTCGGGGCCGCCGCGCGATGGCGTATGCGCGTGGGCTGGACATGGGTGGCGCTCGTCGCCTCGTTCGGGGCGACGATCGCCGTCGCCGTGTGGGTCGATCCGTTCGGGCTCGGGGGCGTGCCGGCTCTGCCCGGCCTCTCGCTCGCCTTCCTCGCGGTGAACGCTGACTACGTGGTGCGAATCCTGCGTCGCGTCGACGAGCGCGTCGTCGTGACGCTGCCCGCGCGTGACCCGGCGGCGTCGACGCGTTTCTACCGTCAGGCGATCGGCGTGCGCGCCGAGCCCGACGGCTCGTCCGTTCGCGTGGCGGCGGACTGGTCGACGGGCGGCGAGGTCGGCTTCGTGGTCGGCGACCTCGAGGACGCGCACGTCCGCGCAGCACGGCACGGAGCGGAGATCGTCAGGCGACCCCGCGACGAGCCGTGGGGACGCTCGGCCGTGTACCACGACCCGGCGGGCAACGTCGTCGTGCTCATCGAGGAGGCGTGACCGGCACGACGATCTCGCCGAACCGCTCGGCCAGGCCGAGCGAGCAGGCGCGCGCCGTGAGGGCGGCGCCGATCGCGTCGCGACCGTCCTGCCCGAGCGTCGTGGAAACGCGTCCGAGACCCGTCACGGCGAGAGCGGCGCGGGACCACGCGGCGCGCGTTGCCCCTCCGCGCCGTCCGCCCCAGCGTGTCCAAGAAGCGGTCGGAAAGCACTCGACCGCCGGGAGCTGCGCGCGCTCGAGCGCCTCGTACAGCTCGAAGCCGGCGACGATCCACTCGTAGTACGGGTTCCCGGCGAGCGACGCGGTGTCCGGCGTGTAGCGAAGCGAGCAGACCGTGCGCGCGAGTGCGCGCTCCTCGGGTCGGGACCGCGACCCGCGCGGCGCCGGCGAACGCGGGGCATCGACGGCGACGAGCGCCGGTCCGTGTTCCACGAGCCACTTCACAGCCTGATCCGCGCCCGCGAGCCGGACCGGCCCGGCGACGAGCAACGCGCGGTCGACGGCGGCGAGGTGGAATCCCTTGCGCCGGCCGCCGACGTCGACGCCTGCCCAGATCATCCGCGGGCCAGCAGGGCGACCGTCTCGACGTGCGGCGTGTGAGGGAACATGTCCACCGGACGGGCGCGAACGAGCGTGTAGCCGAAGTTCTCCCGCAGCGCCTTCAGGTCGCCGGCAAGCGTCGCCGGATTGCAGGAGATGTAGACGACCCGTTCGGCGCCGATCCGCCCCAGCCGCCGCAAGGCCTTGCCCGCGAGCCCCGCGCGCGGCGGGTCGACGACGACGACGTCGGGCTCGCCCGAGCGTTCGCGCAACTCCTCCACCGCCTCGCCGACGTTCCCGGCGAAGAAGGCGGCGTTCGGGATCCCGTTCAGCTCGGCGTTCTCGAGCGCACACGCGACCGACTCCTCCGACGCCTCGATGCCCCAGACCGCGAACGCGTCGCGGGCCAGGACCAGGCCGATCGTGCCGATCCCGCAATAGAGGTCCCAGACCGTCTCGCTCCCGGTGAGCGCCGCGTACTCGCGCGCGAGCCCGTACAGACGCTCGGCCATCTCCGTGTTCGTCTGCAGGAACGCGTTCGGGCGCACCCGAAAGCGCAGGCCGCAGAGCTGCTCCTCGATCGCCTCGTCGCCCCACAGGAGGCGCGTGGGCAGGTTCGTGACCTCGGCGGGCGTGTCGTTGACCGACCAGTGGATCGAGCGCACCTCCGAGAAGCGCCGCAGGATCTCCACGAAGTACCCCGTCTCGAATCGCTCGCCCGGCGCCGTGACGAGCTGGACGAGGACCTGGCCGGTGTTGCGGCCCTCGCGCACGACCAGATGGCGGAGATAGCCCTCGCCCGTCGCCTGGTCGTAGCCGACGAGCCGCTCCTCGCGCGCCCACTCGCGCACCGCGTTTCGGATCGCGTTACCGACGTCGGTCGTCAGCCAGCAGCGCTCGATCTCGAGCACCGCGTCCCAGCGCCCGGCCTTGTGGAAGCCCAGAGACGGCCCCTCTTCGAGCTGCGTGAAGGAGTACTCGAGCTTGTTGCGGTAGAAGAACGGCGAGGCGGCCGGCAGCACGGGCTCGAGCGGAGGCTCGTCGATCCCGCCGATCCGGCGCAGCGCATCGGCGACCTGGGTCTCCTTGGCCGCCGCCTGGGCGTCGTAGGAGAGATCCTGGAAGCGGCAGCCTCCGCAAGCGGGGTAGTGCGCACAGGGCGCGTCGACCCGGTTCGGACCCCCGCGCAGCACCTCGACCGCGAGCGCCTCGGCGTGGCTGCGCTTGACCCTCGTGATGCGGGCGCGCACGCGGTCGCCCGGGAGGCCGCGGCGGACGAACACGACGAAGCCGTCGAGGCGCGCGACGCCGTTGCCGCCGTAGGCGAGCGTGTCGACGTCGAGCTCGAGCTCGTCGTCCTTCGCCACCGGCGCGGCCATCGCGCCAGCCTAGCCCAGCTCACGTGACGTCCCGGCGCATCGAGAGCACCGCCGCGACGGCCAGCGCGACGGCGTAAGCGATCGTCACGGCCGCGCCCAGAGCGACCGAGAGCGGCGCGTCTTCCCACCCGACGAACGAGGCAGCGGAGGCTCCGGGAAGGTAGTCGCCCGCATGCTCGAAGACCGCGCCCGCGATCGGCTCCCCGACCAGGAACCAGAGCAGCGCGACCGCGATCGCTCCCGCCTGGTTGCGAACAGAGGTACCGACAGCGACGCCGAACCCCGCCCAGAGCGCGCCTTCGGCGACGACTCGAGCCGCGCCGGCCCACACCCGGCCGTCCCCGAGCTCGTACGGTGCGTCGGCCGCGGCGAGCCACGGAAGCGCAACGGCGAACGCGCCCGCGACGGCCACGACGCCGATCGCCGCTCCGACGGTGACGGCGGCGATCGCCTTCGCGGCGAGAACGCGCTCCCGGACCGGAGCGGCGAGCAACGTGTGGGTGACGGTGCCGTGCCTGTACTCCCACGTGACGACGAGGATCCCGAGCACGAGGGCGAAGAACACGGTCGGCGGCGAGACGTTCTCGACGACGTCGCGGAGCGCCCGATCGACGGGGTAGGGGCTGTCGGTGGCAGAGTCGACGGTCCCGGCGGTTCCGAGGCCGACGACGGCGAGAAGGCCGAGCAGAAGCGCGATCCCGGTGCGCGGGACGGTGCGCAGCTTCAAGAGCTCGGCGCGTGTCAGCGCAGTCACGAGCCCTCCTCGCCCGCGATCAAGGCCAGGAATCCCTCCTCGAGCGTCGCCGCGTCCTCGCCGAGCTCGTGCAGGACGATCCCGTGCTCGGCCGCGAGCTCGCCCACGCGCTCGGGCCGCTCCTCGGCGGTCAGCGCATCGGGCGCGGAGCGTGAGACCGCGATCCCTGCGGCGGCGAGCACGTCGAGCAGGCGCTCGGGCGTCGGGGTCCGCACCCGCGTTCCGCCCGTCGAGCGAGCGACGACGTCCCCGATGGGAGCGTGCAAGACGAGACGACCGCGGTGGATGATCACCACCTCGTCGGCGAGCTGCTCGACCTCGGCGAGCACGTGGCTCGAGACGAGGATCGTCCGCCCTTCGTCCGCGAGCCCGCGCAGGAGGTCGCGCAACCAGCGGATTCCCTGCGGATCGAGGCCGTTGGCGGGCTCGTCGAGCACGAGGGCCGCCGGATCGCCGAGCAACGCCGCCGCGATGCTGAGGCGCTGTCGCATCCCCAGCGAGTAGCCCCGCACGCGCCGTCTCGCATGGGCGCCCAGCTCGACGAGCTCGAGCACCTCGTCGACGCGCGAGGCGGGAATCTCGGCCGCGGTCGCGAGCACACGCAGGTGGTTCCGTCCCGAGCGGCCGGGGTGGTAGCTCGAGGCCTCGAGCACTGCGCCGACACGCCGCATCGCCGAGTCGAGCTCTGGATACGGCCGGCCGAAAAGCGCGGTCGAGCCGGCCGTGGGCCGGACGAGGCCGAGGAGCGCGCGCAGCGTCGTCGTCTTGCCGGCGCCGTTCGGGCCCAGGAAGCCGGTGAGACGACCGGGCTCGACGCGAAAGCTGAGGTCGTCCACTGCGAGGGTCGAGCCGAAGCGCTTCGTGAGCCGCTCGACCTCGATCACCGCCAGCACCGTATCGGCGTTTCCACCACGCCGCACCGGGTAGGCCGGGTGGGGGTCATCCGAGGAAAGGAGAACGCATGGCATCGGTCGAGCAGTCGATCGACGTAAACGTGCCGCTACGCGTGGCCTACGACCAGTGGACGCAGTTCGAGGAGTTCCCGAACTTCATGGAGGGCGTCGAGGCAGTGACGCAGGTCGATGACACGCACCTGCGCTGGGCCGCCGAGATCGGCGGCAAGCGCCAGGAGTGGACCGCCGAGATCGTCCAGCAGATTCCGGACGACCGGATCGAGTGGCGGAGCACAGGCGGCGTCGCCCAGACCGGCATCGTCACCTTCGAGCCGCTGGGCGAGGAGCAGACGCGGATCCGTGTCAGCTTCGACTACGAACCGGAGGGCATGGTCGAGAGCCTGGGCAGCGCGATCGGGCAGGACGAGCGGCGCGTGAAGGGCGACCTCGAGCGCTTCAAGGAGTTCGTCGAGACCCGGGGCGCGCCGACGGGTGCGTGGCGCGGCAGCGTCCAGCAAGGGGAGACCAGGTAGCGGCTGCCTAGCGGAGCGGCGCGACGACCACGCGCCGCTCCCGCGGCCCGTCGAACTCGCAGAAGAAGATGCCCTGCCAGGTGCCGAGGACGAGCCGGCCCCCGTCGACGGGTACAAGCACCTGCGGTCCCATCAGACCAGCCCGCACGTGCGAGGGCGCGTTCTCCTCGCCCGCCTCGACGTGCTGCCACCCCCACCCCTCGCCGACGAGTCGCTCCAGCGCGCGCTCGATGTCGCGCGCGACGGCGGGATCGGCGTGCTCGTTGATCGTGACGGCGGCGGTCGTGTGTGGGACGAACACGAGCGCGGCCGAGGCGCCGTCGTCGGCCGCCACGGCGGCCTCGACCTGCGACGTGATGTCGACGAGCTGCGTCTTCCGCTCCGTCCGAAGGCGGATCTCGCGCACCCGGATATCCTAGGAGCGTTGTGGGTGGGCGCCCAATTGTGTCGACCGGTCATTTCAGACGGACGCGCCGGCGAAGCCGGCACGTCCTGATGGTCGGCGCCGCCCAGTCGGCGCCTTAGCTCGTGCTGGAGGCGCCTTCGCAGGCCCGGCTCGACGAGATCCGCCGCAAGGCGGATCGTTTCGTCGCCGAGCTGAACGAGGAGAACTACCGCCACTACGCGGGCCTGAAGGAGACGCTCGAGCTCGCGCCGATCTTCGAGCGTCACGCCGAGCTGACCGACCTCGAGACGGCTCGAGCCGTCGGCGCGGCAGTCGACGACGACGCCCGCACGCGCTGGCTCTGGCGGTTCCTCTGCGAGGGCTACCTCGGCTCCCTCACACGCGAGTACGCCGAGCGGACGGCGACCCTCGAGGCCGAGCTCGTCGCCGAGGTCGACGGCGAGCGCGTCCCCTACCGGATGCTCAGGCCCACGATGGCGAACGAGTCCGAGCGCGAGCGCCGGCGGCGTCTCGAGGAGGCGCGCGGCGCACTCGTGGAGGAGCATCTCCTGCCGGTGCACGTCGACGCGTACGCCGAGACCGCGAGAGGGGTGGCCGCGCTCGGAGCGGGGTCGTACCTGGAGCTCTACCGCGACAGCTTCCGGATGGCGCTCGACGACCTCGCTGCGCAATGCCGCACGCTCCTCGAGGAGACGGAGGAGCTGTGGGTCGACTTCGGCGACCGCCTGCTCCGCGAACGTGCGGGGGTCACGCTCGAGGAAGCGACGCGATGGGACATGCCGCGCGTGTTCCGGGCGACGGAGTGGGACGACCACTTCCCCGCGCGCAGCATGGTGGCGGCGCTCGAGGCGACGCTCGCCGACCTCGGCGTCGACATGCGAGCGCAGGCGAACGTCGAGGTCGACGTCGAGCAACGGCCCCTGAAGTCGCCGCGTGCGTTCTGCGCCCCGATCGAGGTACCCGAGAGGGTCGTGCTCGTGATCCAGCCGATGGGAGGCCCCGACGACTGGTACGCGCTCTTCCACGAGGCCGGCCACACGCAGCACTTCGCGCACACGTCAGCGGAACTCGGCTTCGAGGAGCGGCGGCTGGGAGACAACGCCGTCACCGAGGGCTGGGCGACGCTCTTCCACCGTCTCGTCGACGAGCCCGAGTGGCTCGCGCGGCGCCTCGACGTCCCTCGCCCCGAGGTCTTCGCGCTCGAGCAGGCGACCGCGGAGCTCTACTTCGTGCGGCGCTACTGCGCCAAGCTGCTGTACGAGCTCGAGCTGCATGCGGCGCCCGATTCGGTCGCGCTCCGCGACCGCTACGTCGAGCTCCTCTCGGACGCGCTGAAGATCGCGCCCGACGGCGCAGACTTCCTGGCCGACGTGGACCCGGGGTTCTACGTCTCGAGCTACCTCCGCTCGTGGGCGCTCGAGGCGCAGCTGCGGGAGTACCTGCGCTCCGAGCTCGGCAATCGCTGGTTCGCGCGGCGCGAGGCGGGCGACCTGCTCCGCGAGCTGTGGGCGCTCGGGCAGGGCCCGACCGCCGAGGAACTGCTGCTGGACGTAGCGGGCGAGCGCCTCGAGATGGCCGCCGTCGGCGAGCGCGCCCGCGAGCGGCTGCGCTAGAGAGCGCCGCCGGCGGCGGGCGGCGCGCTGGCCTCGGGCCCGTCCTGGCCGATGCCCGTGCGGGCGAGCGAGTCCTCCGCGAGCAGGATGTTCGACTCAGCCGCGCGCTCGACGAGCCGTAGCAGGTCACTCATGCTCGCCACCTCCTCGCGCTGCTCGGAGAGGAACCAGTGCAGGAATTGCTCGCCAACGAGCTCACCCTCGTCGCGAGCCAGCCTGGCGAGGGCCGCGATCTGCTCGGTCACCTGCTTCTCCTGCTCCAGAGCCAGCGCGACCGGCGCAACGGCGTCCTCGAACTGCGTGCGCGGCGCTTCCACGCCCGGAACGACCGCGCTCTCGCCCGCGTCGAGCAGGTACTGGACGATCATCATCGCGTGGTTCCGCTCCTCCACCGCCTGCCGGTAGAAGTGGGCGGCGAGCTGCGGGAGCGTCTCCGAGTCGTAGTAAACCGCGATCGCGACGTACTGCTGCGAGGCCGCGAACTCGCGCCCGATCTGGTCGTTGAGAGCGTCCGCGAACCGGCTCACGCCGAGAATCTACTCCGTCTGTCCGCGGCGGCTGCCTATGCTCCGGCTGTGGCCGTCAAGCGGGTTCTGATCGCCGGCGCAGCGGGGCGCGACTTCCACAACTTCAATGTGGTCTTCCGCGGGCGGGACGACGTCGAGGTGGTCGCGTTCACGGCGGCGCAGATTCCCAACATCGACGGACGCGTCTATCCGGCCGAGCTCGCAGGAGGCCGTTACCCGGACGGGCTTCCAATCCTCTCGGAGCGCGAGCTGGAGACGGCAGTACACGATCTCCGCGTCGACGAGGTCGTCTTCGCGTACTCCGACGTCTCGCACCGGCACGTCATGCACATCGGATCCCGCATCCTCGCGGCCGGCGCGTCGTACACCCTCCTCTCTCCCGAGCTGACGATGCTCGAGTCGGCGCGGCCGGTGGTTGCCGTCTGCGCCGTCCGAACGGGCGCCGGGAAGAGCCAGACGACTCGCCGAGTCGCAGAAGTCCTGCGCGACGGAGGGCGGCGCGTCGTCGTGATCCGACACCCGATGCCCTACGGCGACCTCTCGCGGCACGTCGTCCAGCGCTTCGCGACGTACGACGACCTCGACGCCGCCGAGTGCACGATCGAGGAGCGCGAGGAGTACGAGCCTCACCTGGCCCAGGGCAACGTCGTCTATGCCGGCATCGACTACGAGGCCGTGCTCCGCCGTGCGGAGCGGGAGGCCGAGGTCATCCTGTGGGACGGCGGCAACAACGACACGCCGTTCGTCCGGCCAACGCTCCATCTCGTGGTCGTCGACCCCCACCGGCCCGGTCACGAGCTCAGCTACCACCCCGGCGAGACGAACCTACGCATGGCCGATGCGTGCATCGTCAACAAGGTCGACAGCGCGCCTTCCGGCGCGGTCGACGCCGTCGTCGCGTCCGTCCACGCGGCGAACCCCGACGCCGCCGTCGTCCTCGCGGCCTCTCCGATTGACATCGACGGCGACCCGTCGGAGATCACCGGAAAGCGGGTGCTCGCCGTCGAGGACGGCCCCACCCTGACGCACGGAGAGATGGCCTACGGCGCGGCCGTGCTGGCGGCGAAGGCGAACGGCGCGCGCGAGCTCGTCGACCCGCGCCCCTATGCCGTCGGCTCGATCGCGGAGACGTTCGCCGCCTATCCGCACATCGGCCCGCTGCTCCCAGCAACCGGATACGGCGTGAGCCAGGTCCGCGAGCTCCGCGAGACGATCGTGCGCTCGGGGGCCGATCTCGTCCTGATCGGGACTCCGATCGACCTGCGGCGCCTCGTGGACCTCGAGGTGCCGGCCCTGCGCGTGACCTACCGGCTCGAGGAGATCGGAGAGCCTACGATCGCGGGCCTGCTCGCCGAGCGCGGGCTGCTCGGTCACCGCGCGCTTGTGTGACTCGACCGGAGAGGGCGAGGCGCTCACTACCTCCGCCAACACGCTCGCCGCCTCGCTGGCGGGCCTGCGGGCGGCACTCGCCATCGTTCCTGCATGACGACGGGGCGGCCGGTTCGCCGCCCCGTCGCGTGATGAGAGAGGGACGTCGGTGGGTCAGGCCTCGCGGGCGCTGCCTTCGATCGTGGCCTGCTCGCCGCCGATCGGGATGCGCCGCGGCTTCTGCTGCTCGGGCTTCTTCACGTGGAGCTCCAGCACGCCGTCGTGGTACTCGGCGCGGATGTCGTTCTCTCCCGCGCCCTGGGGCAGACCGACGGTCCGCGCGAACGTGCCGAACCGGCGCTCGTAGCGGTAGAAGTGGTCCTGCTCGACCTCCTGCTCGCGCTCGCGCTCGGCGCTGACAGTGACCGCGTGGTCCTCGTACTCGATCGAGATCTTGTCCTGCGGGACGCCGGGCAGATCGAACGCGTACACGACCTCGTCGTCCGTCTCCCACAGGTCCACCGCCGGGACCCACTGGCGCGTCCGCTCGCCGTTGCCCTCACCGAGCCACGTTCCCATCAGCCGGCTCACGTCGTTCTGAAGCGCCGCCAGCTCACGGAACGGCTCCCAGCGAATCACGCTGGCCATCGAATGCACCTCCTCGTGGGATAGCTTATGGGTGTTGGAGTATAAAACCTTAGTCCCATGTTGTCAAGTCGTGGTTGCCTACGATCCGCGCCGTGCTAGCGGTCGCAGACGGCCTGCCCGGATACGAGCCGCCGTCCGGCGCCGTCGAGCTAGCCCGCGAGGCGGCCGGGCTTTCGGAAGGGAGCGTCGAGCTGACCGTCGTCCGCTAGCGGGCCGTGATCCCGCTTCGCGACAACGTCCCGACCAGGAGCTTCCCGGTCGTGACGGTCGGCCTGATCGTCGTCAACGTCCTCGTCTTCTTCCTGTACGAGTCGAAGCTCGGGCTCACGGCCGAGAACGGGCCCGTACGCGAGCTCTCCTTCCATCCGTGCGAGGTGAACGGCTCGTGCCGCACGATCGACGTGGGCTGGCCGCTGGCCCTGTTCACGTCGATGTTCATGCACGCGGACATCGTCCACCTGGCCGGAAACATGCTGTTCCTCTGGATCTTCGGGAACAACGTCGAGGATGCGCTCGGGCGCCTTCGCTATCTCGGCTTCTACCTCATCGCCGGAGTCGCGGCGACGGCGCTGCAGACGGCAATCACGCTCTCGACGGCGAGCGATGCCGCGGCGCGGATCCCCAACCTCGGCGCGAGCGGCGCGATCTCGGGCGTGCTCGGCGCCTACTTCCTGCTCCTACCCCAGGCCAGCGTCCTGACGGCGATCTTCTTCGGGATCGTCTTCTTCCTGCGCGAGGTGCCGGCCTTCCTGTTCCTCGCCCTCTGGTTCCTGTTCCAGGCCTGGCAGGGCAACTTCCAGCTCGCGCACGCCCCGGAAGGGGGCGGCGTCGCCGTGTTCGCCCACATCGGCGGCTTTCTCTTCGGGGTCCTCGCGGTGAAGTTCTTCCAGACGCGCCCGCCGCTCCGTCCGGCGTACTGAGTGCTGCCGCTCAAGGACAACGTCCCGACGCGGAGCTTCCCGATCGTCACGGTGTTGCTGATCGCCGTGAACGCCTTCGTCTTCTTCTTCCTCGAGGTCGGAGGCTCGCCGATCGAGGTGGACATCGTCCACTACTCGTTCTATCCCTGCACCGTCTCGGGGCCGTGCGTCGGCCTGGCCCAGATGCGCCAGACGGGCGCGATCACGGGCACGTTGGCCTCGATGTTCATGCACGCCGACGTCTTCCATCTTGCGTTCAACATGCTTTTCCTCTGGATCTTCGGCAACAACATCGAGGACTCGATGGGACGGCTTCGCTTCGTCGTCTTCTACTTCCTGGCCGGCGTCACGGCGATCGTCCTGCAGACGATCGTCACCCTCACGCAGGCCGGGCCCGCGGCGGCCAGCGTTCCCAACCTCGGCGCGAGCGGAGCGATCTCCGGCGTCATCGGGGCGTACTTCGTGATCCTCCCGACGGCGAGCATCCTCGTCCTGTTCCTCATCATCGTGATCCCGGTGTGGTTCCGCGTCCCAGCCGTGTTCGTCCTCTCCGGCTGGTTCCTGCTCCAGGCGTGGCAGGGGAACTTCCAGTTCGAGCACCCCTCTCAGGGCGGCGGCGTAGCGGTGTTCGCGCACATCGGCGGCTTCCTGTTCGGGCTCTTCGCAATCAAGCTGTTCCAGGTGCGTGAGCCGGCGCGTCCGGTGTCATGAGGGCGCGTTTCGAGGAGCACGTTCGCGCGGCGTTGGACGGCCTGCCGCCTCACATCGCGCGAGCGCTCGACAACGTCGCGGTCGTCGTCGAGGACGAGCACCCCGCCGACCCCGACCTGTTCGGGCTCTACGAGGGCGTGCCGCTTCCCGAGCGCGGTGAGCGCTACGCAGGCAACCTCCCCGACCGGATCACCGTCTACCGCCTGCCGCTCGAGGAGTCATTCGACGACCCGGCCGAGCTCGAGCACGAGATCCGCGTGACCGTGCTGCACGAGCTCGCGCACTACTTCGGAATCGACGAGGAGCGCCTGGCCGAGCTGGGATACGAGTAGTCGCTGCGGCGCCCCGCCGCCGCGGCGTATGCGTGGTTACTTCCCCATTTTGAGGAAATACGGCCCCGAGTTCGAACGTTGGAGTAGGCGTGAGCAACTTGGACGAAATCCACGCTGAGATCGACCGCGTCAGCGAGCTCCGTGCAGAACTCTGGCGCCGGCTCAGCGAGCAGTACGACACCTCGGCGGCGGCGGAGCTGAAGGAGCTCGACGCCCAACTCGCCGAGCTCTGGGAACAGCACCGCGCGCACCGCGCGCGGGTTCGCTTCGGCGAGCGCGAGCGCATCATCGCGCGGGCGCGCGCCGAGGAACGACTCGAGCGCGCGGCTTAAATCCATCTCAGGCGCGCGCCACGCCGAGACGCGTCGTGACGACGTTGTCCGCAGCCGCGGCGCTCTCGGCGTGCCCGGTGACAGCTGCCACGAACTGGTCGCCGTCGAGCGCGTACAGCTCGGCGTCCGTCTTCGTCGCCACCGTCGCGGTCCGCGGTACCGCGCGCAGGAGCGCGATCTCGCCGAAGTAGTCGCCCGGACCGAGCTCGCGGGCCATGCGGCCGTCGACCGACACCTCCACCGTGCCGTCCGCGATCACGTAGAACACGTCGCCGGGATCGCCTTCGCGGAAGATCGTCTGGCCCGCCGGAACCTGGCGCGGGCGCAGCCGGCCGGCGAGGTACTCGAGCGTCGGAGGCGGCAGCGGCGCGAACATCGGGAGCGCCCGCAGCAGCTCGAGCTCGCGGACCGGCACCGTCGCCGTGGCGTCGATCCCGCGCAGCCGCCGCCACGAGAGCACCGCCAGGACGGGAAGCAACGCACCGGTCGCGACGAACGTCGCCTGGATCCCGAAGGCGTCGGCCAAGAGCGGCGCTGCGCCGGAGCCCACCGCGACCGTCACGAGCGCGAGGCTCTCGAGCACGCCGAAGACCCGGGCGAGCACGTCCTCCGGCACCGCGCGCTGGAGCAGCGTGTCGCCCGACACGTCGACGATCGTGTTCGCGGCGCCGACGACGCCGAGCGCGACGAGCACGAGTCCGGGGTTCGGCCAGATCCCGATCGCGATGAGGGGCAGACCCCAAAGCAGCACGCCGAAGCCGAAGTCGCTCGCGAGCCGCGCGCGCGCGACGAGCGCGCCCACCACTACGGCGCCGACAAGGCCGCCGACACCGCTCGCCGAGTTCAGGTAGCCGACTCCCCCCTCACCGAGGTCGAGCGTCTCCAGCGCGAGCAGGACGACGAGCACGGAGAGCAGGCCGTCGACGAGCGTCTGCGCCGCCACGAGCCCGACGAGCAGGCGAAGGTCGCGCTCGTGGACGAGGACGCGGAAGCCGGCGAGCGCCTCGCCGAGCATTCCACCGCCCGCTTCCTCGGCCTCCTCCCCCATCTCGGCCTCGCGGGCGCCTTCGGGCCGGCGTTCGGGGATGCCGGCGACGAACAGGCCCGAGACGACGAAGATCGCACCCATGATCAAGAACGACGTGGAGATGCTCGTGACGGCGAGCAGGAGGCCCCCGACGGCCGGGCCGACGAACCAGCCGACGCTGTCGATCGTGCTCGCGGTGACGTTCGCCGCGGTGAGCTCCTGTGGCGTCCGCGCGAGCGAGGGCAGGAGGGCTGCCTCGGCGGGCCGAAACGCGGTCGAGCTCAAGGTCACCAGGATCGAGAGGGCGTAGACGACGAGAGGGGACCAGTCGAAGAAGACGGCCGCGGCCATCACGATCGTCATCGCCGCTCGCAGCATGTCGCTCACGACCATCACGCGGACGCGCGGGAAGCGGTCGGCGATGATCCCGCCTATCGGCGCGAACAGGCCGCCGGCGAGCCAGCGCACGAGCCCCAGCAACCCGACCGCATAGGCGCCGTTCTCCTGGAACGCGAACACGAGCAGCGCGACGACGTACGCTGTCCCTGCGAGGATCGAGGTGGACCAGGCAAGCTGGAGACGACGGATGGCCGGATTCGTGAAGACGTCCGCAAACGCGGCCGACGACTCCCGAAGCCGGCGTGCCAACATCTCTCGCACGCCGGGAGAATTGCAATCCGCGCCCGGTTTGGGAAGGATGGTGAGGGAAGAAAGCCTTGCCGACGACCGTCTAGCTAACCGGAACCCAATTTTCGGAATCCGAAAGGAGGCAGCATCCGTGGAGGATCAGGAGAAGATCCAGACGGAGGAGGAGGAAGTCGAGGCGCATCGTCGCCACGGCGGCCACTCCCCGAACGCCAACGTCGACAAGCCCGAGCGCGACGAGGGCGAGGACGAGGGCGATTTCGAGCTGCACCGCCGCCACGGCGGGCACAGCCCGAACTAGCACTGCGGAAAAGATCCCTCCGAACCGGGGCGGGAGACCGCCTCGGTTCACGTTTGCGGGCGGAGCACCTCCTCGAGCGCGTCCAGCAGCCGCAGCCCCGCCTCGCGCCGTTCCTCGGTCAGCGCCTCCATCGCCTCGGCGACGCGCGCGACGGCGCCGACGTCGCCGTCGGTGTGCTCGACGGCGCGCTTCGCCCGCCGCGCGCGCTGAAGCAGGTCGAGCGCGATCGCCGCCTGGCTCGCGAAGAGACCGAGTAGCTCCATCTGCTGGAGCGAGAAGCGCGACTTGTGCCGGTCGAGCACCTGGAGCACGCCGAGCGCCCGGTCTTCGCTCAGCAGCGGCACCGCCATCAGCGAGTTCGGCACGTAGCCCGTGCGCTCGGCAACAGCCCGCGCATGGCGGGGGTCGTTCTGGAGGTCGTCGATCACGAGCGGCTGCCGCGTCGAGACGACCCAGCCGGCGATTCCCGTACCCGAGGGGATGCGCATCCCCACGAGGTGCTCCTCGCCCTCTCCTGAGACAGCCTCGAAGACGAGCTCGTCCGTCTCCTCGTCGAGCAGGAAGATCGAAGACGCCTTCGCAGAGAAGATCGCGCGCGCGACGTCGACGATCGACCGCAGCAGCGCTCGATGTGCGTCCTCGGCGCCGATGACGCCCGCGGCGACGGCGGCGCGGAGATCGTCGTCAGCCATCGGCACCTCCTACGTTCGACGCTGTCAGGGAAAGGACGCTCTTGAGCTGGAACGGGGTCAGCTCGGGATGCTTCGCGAGGATGAGCGCGCAGATCCCGGTCATGTGCGGCGTCGCGAAGCTGTTCCCCGTGCAGCGAAGCGTCGAGCCCTCGAGCCAGGCGACGTCGATGTCGACGCCGCGCGCGAAGAACTCGACCGGCGGGTCGGGGTTGTAGAAGAACGTCCGTCCCTCGTCGAGCTCGTGGCTTCCCACGGAGATCACGGACGAGAACCTCCACGGGTAGCTCTCCACGGGCATGTTGTGGGCGGACGCCACCAGCACGGTGCGCTTGAAGTACGCGCTGTCGGCGAGATCGTGCAGGATCGTGGCGAAGTCGCGCTTGGTCGTGGAGAGGCTCATGTTGATGAGGTCGAAGCCCTGCTCGATCGCC
>JBKOYJ010000114.1:0-8817 GCA_046725345.1 Actinomycetota bacterium
GATCCGGCGTCTCGGCGCGGCCGAGGTGCGTTCGAACCTCGACGAGCTCGCGGCCGTCCTCGTCGACTGCGTCGAGGGCGGCGCCTCCGTGGGGTACATGGCGCCCTTTTCGCACGCGGATGCGCGCCGCGTCTACGAGGCGTACGCCGAGGACGTCGAGCACGGTCGCCGCTTGCTCCTCGCGGCGTTCGCGGGGGAGGAGCTCGTCGGCACGGTGCAGGTCGTCTTCGCTCCGCATCCGAATCAGCCGCACCGTGCTGACGTCGCGAGGATGCTCGTCCGCCGCTCTGCGCGGCGAATGGGCGTCGGACGGCGGCTCATGGAGGAGGCCGAGCGCGAGGCGCTGGCGGAGGGCAGGACGCTGCTCGTCCTCGACACCGTGACCGGCGACGACGCCGAGCGTCTCTACGAGCGCCACGGCTGGACGCGCGTCGGCGTGATCCCTGGGTATGCGCTTTACCCGGACGGGCAGCTCTGCGACACGACGGTCTTCTTCAAAGAGCTGTCGGCGGGCGCGAGCGACTAGCCCCGCTGAGTCGACGTCGCGCGGGCGTCGAGCCGGATCGTCCAGGGCTCGACCGCCTCGATGACGAGATGCGTCCCGCTCCACGGGTCTCGAGCCCACGTGGCGCGAACCTCGTCCGCTGACTCCGCCTCCACCGCGTGCACGACGTGGTACTCGTCGCTGAGCGGCCCGCCGAGGAGGATGAACCCGTCGTCTACGAGCGCGTCCATGAACGCTGCGTGCTCCGGCCAGCCGGACTGCTCCTCCATCGGGCGTGACGGATCCCATTCGGGCCCCGAACGCAGGAGGGTCACGAGGAACATCGGCATGGCGATGTTCTAGCTGACGTTCACTTGCGCAGGGCTGGAGTGACATCGGATGCGAAGCGCTCGAGCTGACGCTGCTGGTCCTCGGTCGGCCAGAAGACAATGGTGTCGAAGCCGAGGTCTCGGACGAAGCTCGTCAGCATCTCGATCCAGTGCTCGAGCGGGCCATGGAGCGGCTCCTCGACGCCGCCGTCGACGATCAGGCCCGAGACGTTGAGCAGGCGGCGGATCTCGCTCGGATCGCGGCCGGCCTCGGTCGCCGCCTCGTCGATGCGGCGCATCATGTCCGGCACAAGATGCGGCTTCGCCCAGCCGGTCGAGGCGACCCAGCCGTCGGCGAGGCGCCCGAGAAGCGCGAGCGAGCGTGGCTTCGAGACGCCGACCCAGATCTCGATCGGGTGCGCCGGCGGCGGCCCGGGGTGGAGGCCCTTCAGACGGTAATGCTCGCCCTCGAATGTGATCGAGCGCTCGCCGCTCCAGAAGAGGCGGATGATCCGGATCGCCTCCTCGAGCGTCTCGAGCGCCTCGCGCGGGGAGCGCACCGGCCCGCCCATCGCGCCGATCGCGTCCCAGAACGCCCCGGCGCCCAGCCCGAGCTCGAACCGGCCGCTGGAGAGCACGTCGAGCGTCACCGCCTGCTTCGCGATCATCGCCGGCCCGCGCAGCGGCAGGTTTGCGACGTCGGTGAAGAAGCGGATCCGCTCGGTGCGCGCGATCAGGTCGGCGATGAGCGCAAAGGTCTCGACGTAGCGCCGCTGGTACGGGTGGTCCTGGATCCCGATCAGGTCGAGCCCGAGCTCGTCGGCGCGGCGCGCGAGCGACCGGTTGAGCTCGAGATCGGCGGCGTTCGGAACCGGGAAGAGGCCGAAGGAGAGCGTCCGGCCATAGCGAGACTGCACGCCGCGACGGTAGCGTGTCGCGCCGGCACGTCTCCATGTGGGAGAAACGCTGAAAGCCGTCGTCCACGACAGATACGGGCCGCCCGACGTCCTCCGGCTCGAGAACGTCGACCGTCCCGTGCCGGCGGACGACCACGTCCTCGTCAGGGTGCACGCCACGACCGTGACGCGCTCGGACTGCGGCTGGCGGAGCGCGAAGCCTTTCTTCAGCCGCTTCTTCACGGGGCTCCGGCGACCGAGGCGAAGGATCCTGGGCACCGAGTTCTCCGGCGAGGTCGAGGCCGTCGGCACGGCCGTGAGCGAGTTCGAGGTCGGCGACCGCGTCTTCGGCGCGAGCGTCTTCGGCGCGCATGCGGAGTTCGTAGCCGTGCGCGCGACCGGTCCGGTTGCGCACATGCCGGCCGGGATGACGTTCGAGGAGGCGGCGGCGGTCTGCGACGGGGCGATCCTGGCGCTGAACGCGATGCGGCCAGTGAGCGTTCGGCCCGGGATGAAGATCCTCGTCTACGGCGCGTCGGGGTCGATCGGCACGGCGGGCGTCCAGCTGGCGAAGCACTTCGGCGCCGACGTGACCGCCGTCTGTGACACGAAGCACGTGGAGCTCGTACGCTCGCTCGGCGCCGACCGCGTCATCGACTACACGAGGGAGGACTTCAAGCAGCGCGGCGAGACGTACGACGTCTTCTTCGACGCGGTCGGGAAGCAGCGGTTCAGGCGGTGCAGGGGCTTGCTGAAGCCGGGTGGCGTCTACCTCCCGAGCGACGGCTGGGAGAACTTCGCGATGGCGCTGTGGACGGCGCGGATCGGCGACAAGAAGGTGCGGGTAGCGATCCCGCCTCGCTACACGAAGGAGTACGTCCTCCTGCTCAAGGAGCTGATCGAGGCCGGGGAGTACCGCGCGGTGATCGACCGCTCCTACCCGCTCGAGGACGTGGTCGAGGCGACGCGCTACGTCGAGACCGGGCAGAAGACGGGGAACGTCGTGCTGACCGTGCGCGACGGATCGTGAGCCTGACCCAGTACTACACGGCGACCACGCTCGACGGCTTCATCGCCGACGAGAATCACTCGCTCGACTGGCTGTTCAAGCGCCAGCAGGATCCGGATGGGTCGCTGAACTACAAGGCGTTCATCGCCGAGGTCGGCGCGCTGGCGATGGGGCGGACGACCTACGAGTGGATCCTCGACCACGAGTTCAAGGACAAGGATCCTGCGGACTGGAAGTGGCCGTACGAGATTCCCTGTTGGGTCTTCACGCACCGGAAGCTGCGGCTCGTCCTCAAGGCAGACATCAGGTTCACGAACGGCGACGTCGCGCCCGTGCACGAGCAGATGGTTGCCGCGGCCGGCGGCAAGAACGTCTGGATCATCGGCGGCGGCGACCTCGCCGGCCAGTTCGCCGACGCGGGCCTGCTCGACGAGGTCATCGTCTCGATTGCGCCCGTAACGCTGGGCGCCGGCGCGCCGCTGCTCCCGCGCCGCCTCGAGCTGGGGCTGGAGGAGACGGCGCGGAACGGCGACTTCGTCACCGCGAGGTACGCCTTGGTTCGCGAGCAGTAGGCGGCCGGAGCCGGATTACGCACAGGTAGCTGCTCCGTCGCTTGACCGTCACGCCGGCGGCGCCCGACACGGGCGTCGACGGTCGCGTGCATCCCGGCGCGCGCGGCGTTTCAGTAGCATCGCGCCGTGCGCGAGTTGCGTCCGGGCCTGTGGCACTGGGAGGCGCCCCACCCGGACTGGCAGCCGACGGAGCCGTGGAGCGAGAACGTGTCGTCCTACGCGATCGACGACGGGGAGCGGCTGCTGCTCTTCGATCCGCTGGCCGTGCCGAGCGAGCTTGGGGAGCTCGCGGGCGGCCGCGAGACGGCGATCGTGCTCACCGCGCCGTGGCACGAGCGCGACGCGCAGAGCCTGGTCGAGCGGCTCGGCGTGCCGGTCTACACGCCGTTGCCCGACACCGCGCAGGACCTCATGGACATGTACGGCATCACCGCCGAGCAGGCGGGCGACGGCAGTCCCGACCTCGTCTGGCTGCTCCGCGAGAAGAAAGGCGAGGCACGCCCGTACTCGTCCGGCGAACGGCTGCCCTTCGGTGCCGACGTGTTCGCCGGGCACAAGCGGAACGACACCGTGCTCTGGGTCGAGAGCCAGCGTGCGGTGATCTCCGGCGACACGCTCGTCGACTTCGGCCAAGGCCTCGAGATCAACGAGCGGTGGCTCCGCCCTGGTGTGTCGCGCGAGGAGATCGCCGAGGGGCTGCGACCGCTGCTCGCGCTGCCGGTGGATCACGTGCTCGCGACGCATGGGGGCCCGACCGACCGGGCCGCCCTCGAGCGGGCGTTATCCCCGTCTTAGACCGCTCCGAGCGACTTCCTGATGGCGTGCTCTCACGGTTGCCTCCTCGGCGCCACGGCCGTCCTCTGGAACCTACTCTGCCGGCACCCGCCCCGCGAGCGGCGCACGTCGCCATGCTGGGCGCTGCGAGGCGACCGTGAGCAAGCGATCGACGACGAGCGCTGGGATCTTGCTCTACCGCCGGTTGAACAGCCGGCTCGAAGTCCTGCTTGCCCACCCTGGCGGCCCCTTCTTCGCACGCAAGGATGCCGGGCACTGGACGATCCCGAAGGGCGAGGTCGATCCGGGCGAGGACCTGCTCGACGTCGCCCGGCGCGAGTTCGAGGAGGAGACCGGGCATGCCGTGCCGGCCGGAGAGCTCGTCGACCTCGGCTCGATCGTCCAGAAGGGCGGCAAGGTCGTGCACGCCTGGGGCGCCGAGGGCGACCTCGACCCGGCCGCCGCCGTTAGCAACACCTTCGAGGTGGAGTGGCCGCCTCGATCCGGCCGCTCGCGGACCTTCCCCGAGGTCGACCGGGTGGAGTGGTTCGAGGCGGTCGAGGCGCGCGCCCGCATCCGGAGCACCCAGGCGCCGCTCATCGACCGCCTGGAGGCGAGTCTGGATAATCGAGGCGCTAGCCCACCAGCTCCGTGAACGCCGACTGGTCGCGAATCGGATCGAAGTCGGAGTCCTCCTTCGCCATGTCGCGACAGCCCTCCCACCTGTCGATCGCCCCGCGTAGGTGTTCGATGGCGTCGGCTGTGTGTCCTGCGAGGCTCTCGCAGCACGCCACCTGGTAGTGGAGATACGCCAGGCCGGGGTGGGCCTCGAGGAGCTCCCGTCCCTTTTCCGCTGCCTCCGCGTACCTGCCGGCCTCGTAGAGCGGTCGCGCCGGGTCCCACAGCTCGGGGGCGAAGCGCTGGATCGAGTCGGGCAGCTGCACCCATCGGTGACGGCGATGGTCGTAGCTCGATTCGGTCGGCGGCGGGAAGGACGGGTCGGCGAACGAGCCCACCGAGAGGACGATCAAGTCGGGCTCGTCCGGTTCCGTGTAGAAGACCTGCGAGCCGCAGTCAGGGCAGAAATGGAAGACATGCGGCTTCCTATCCGCCTCGTCCGAGATTCGCGTGTAGTCGCCGAAGCGACCGACGACGTTCACCTGGTCCGGCGCGAAGGCCGCCTGCATCCCGAAGGCGCTACCCGTCCGGCGTTGGCAGGCAAGGCAGTGACAGATGGAGACAACGAACGGATCCCCGTCGACTTCGAGACGAAGTTGCCCGCAGTGACACGCGGCTTCCCGGGTAGCCATTGCCGCGACAGTATGTCCATGCGACGGACACCGACGCCCACGTGGACGATTGGCGTCTCGACAGGATCGGATCCGCGCATCGGGGCGAGAACTCGATGGTCATCGCGCGGATGCGAAGCGGTTACGCCGTGATGGGCGACACCCAGCACCTGCCCGGTTACTCGCTCCTCCTCACGGCCGATCCTTCGAACAACCACCTGAGATCAGCCGGGCTGGTCGTGACGTTTGACCGTTTGCCGGCGACAGGCCTCCGGTCCCGCCCAGTGCGTGCCGCGGGCGTGTCGATTTCCGCCCCGCTCGCTCGACGCACGGGTAGAAGGACGAATCCGACCGAGAGGAGGAACCGCAAATGCGCGTCGTGGTGCTGATCAAGGCGACGGAGCGCAGCGAGGCCGGCGAGATGCCGAGCCAGGAGCTGCTCGAGCAGATGACGGCCTTCAATGAGGAGCTCGTGAAGGCCGGCGTCATGCTCGCGGGGGAAGGCCTTCACCCCAGCTCGAAGGGCGTGCGCGTCGAGTTCTCGGCGAGCGAGCGCAAGGTGATCGACGGCCCGTTCGCCGAGACGAAGGAGCTCCTCGCCGGCTTCTGGCTGTGGCAGGTGAAGTCGCTGGACGAGGCAATCGAGTGGGTGAAGCGGATCCCGAACCCCGAGGGCGAGCACGGCATCGTCGAGATCCGGCCCGTCTTCGAGTCCGACGACTTCGGCGACGAGTTCACGCCCGAGCTGCGTGAGCGCGAGCAGCGGCTCCGCGAGCAGACCGAGGCGAGCGCGTAGCTGCGACCGTGGAGCGCGGCGACGTCGAGCGCACCGTCGAGGCCGTCTGGCGGATCGAGTCGGCGCGGCTGATCGCTGGGATCGCGCGCCTGGTGCGCGACGTCGCGCTGGCCGAGGACCTCGCCCAGGAGGCGCTCGTCGCCGCCCTCGAGCAGTGGCCCGAGTCGGGCGTCCCGGACAACCCGGGCGCCTGGCTCATGGCCACGGCCAAGCATCGCGGCGTCGACCGGCTGCGCCGCGCGGAGGTCCACCAACGGAAGACCGAGGAGCTCGGCCGCGACGCCGAGTTCCGCGCGCAGGAGAGCGGCGACCTCGCGGCTGCGGTCGACGACCCGTTCGACGACGACCTCCTGCGGCTGATCTTCACCGCGTGCCACCCCGTGCTCTCCACCGATGCGCGCGTGGCGATGACGCTGCGGCTGCTCTGCGGGCTGACGACGAGGGAGATCGCGCGCGCGTACCTCTCGTCGGAGTCGACGGTCCAGCAGCGGATCGTCCGGGCAAAGCGCACCCTGTCGGCGGCGCGCGTTCCATTCGAGGTGCCGGCGCGTGGCGAGCTCCGCGAGCGGTTGGCCTCGGTGCTCGAGGTGATCTATCTGATCTTCAACGAGGGTTACTCCGCCACCGCCGGCGAGGAGCTGACCCGTCCCGAGCTGATGGAGGAGGCGCTGCGGCTCGGGCGCATCCTCGCCGGGCTGCTCCCCCGCGAGGCCGAGGTGCATGGGCTCGTCGGGCTCATGGAGCTGCACGCCTCGCGCCGGCGCGCGCGGATCTCGGCCTCGGGCGACCAGGTGCTGCTCCTCGAGCAGGACCGCTCCCGGTGGGACTGGCTCCTCGTCGGCCGCGGGCTGGCGGCGCTCGAGCGGGCATACGCGACCGGCGGGGCGATCGGGCCATACACGCTGCAGGCCGCGATCGCCGCCTGCCACGCGCGTGCTCGTGTCGCCGAGGACACCGACTGGGAGCGGATCGTGGCTCTCTACGACGCGCTGGCGCAGCTGATGCCGTCGCCGGTCGTGGAGCTCAACCGCGCCGTGGCCGTCGGGATGGCCTTCGGCCCGGCGGCCGCGCTGGAGCTGGTGGAGCGCCTACGCGAGGAGCCCGCGCTAGACGGCTACCACCTGCTCCCGACCGTGCGCGGCGACCTGCTGAAGAAGCTCGGCCGCCTCGAGGAGGCGCGAGTCGAGTTCGAGCGGGCGGCGCGGCTGACGGCGAACGCCCGCCAGCGCGCCGCTCTGCTCGACCGAGCGGCGTCGTGCACTGCCGCGCGCGGCTAACCTGCTCCGTCGCGGCGGCTCCGGTGTCCGGTCGCACGCCATGAGCGTCCTCTTTGGGGCCGCCTCGGACGATCGAGTGGTTCGTCCCCGAAGAGAGCGAGCCCGTTGCGCTAATCGGCTGCGACGTAGATCGTGATCGGCGGGACTACGCCGTGCTCCTCCATCCTCGCTGCCACCTCCGGAGGCGGCGAGGCGAGCATCTGCTGAAAGCCCCCGACGTCGCTGACGTCGGCAGTGATGGCGATGTTGCCACTCCCGTCCTGCGCGACGTAATCGGTCACGTTGCTCCCGGAGGCCGACTCGAGGGCTGCAGCGCGCTCCTCCTTGCCCTTTAGCCAACGGTCGGTGTCGACTACGGCGTGCGTGAGGACGATCCTCGGCATATCGACCTCCCTTCGGTCGATTGCTACGTGGCGGCCTGGAGAGATCTGAGCGTAAAGGAGTTCGATGTGGCGGAGGACGGGGACGCGAATCACGAGCGCGTCGTCCTCGTCTCGAACCTCAGCCGCGCCGAAGGGGCGCCTGGCGAGAAATCTGCGGTCTTCGCAGGGCCACTGTCGTAGTGACGGCAGCG
The DNA here is from genome assembly GCA_046725345.1 of Actinomycetota bacterium. Lineage (GTDB taxonomy): Bacteria > Actinomycetota > Thermoleophilia > Gaiellales > Gaiellaceae > JBKOYJ01. The sequence goes on from JBKOYJ010000114.1 coordinate 8,001, forward strand.
ACAAGCGCGTCGTCGTCACTCGCGCGAGCGATTCCACGGCGCCCCTGCGGGCGCCTCCCGCTCCATCGGGACCGCGCGGTGCAGTTCGCGGTGCGGTGGCGCTCATGCGCCCGACGGCGACCGCCTGAGCGAGCTCGAATCGGATGGGCCGGAGAGCTGGCGGGGCATGCCCTGGGACTAGTGGTCGCCGTCACAGGTTGAGCCGCAATTGAGCCTCGTTAGCGCCGCGTTAACGCTCGAATCTCGCGCGCGAGCTAGTGCGTACTAACAGGCGACCTCAAAGTTCGAGAGGAGGAGCCATGAAGGCTCTCAGCCTCACCAGCATCGCCGTCCTCGCGCTCTCGGTGGCCGGTCTCGACGCCGCGTTTGCAGCGAGTCGCTCGAGCGGCTCCGGCGCGACGGTTTCGACCGCCCGGACGGGCCTGGGCCGGATCATCGTGGACGGACGCGGCCGCACGCTGTACCTGTTCGAGAAGGACAAGCGCGGTCGGAGCGCGTGCCCTGGCTTCTGCGCCTCTGTTTGGCCGCCGCTGATCACGCACGGCATGCCGGTCGCGGTCGGCGGAGCGAAGCAGTCGCTAATCGGCGTCATCCGGCGCGCGAACGGCAGCAAGCAGGTGACCTACGCCGGACACCCGCTCTACCGGTTCGAGCAGGACACGAAGCGCGGCCAGACGAACGGCGAAGGCTCGCACGAGTTCGGCGCCGGCTGGGATGCGCTCACCCCCGCAGGCAAGAAGATCGAACGCGACGGAGACGACTAACCCGGCCCGTCGAACGAGCCCACGAACCGCTGCGCCCGGCGCCGGTTCCTGGG
>JBKOYJ010000054.1:0-7727 GCA_046725345.1 Actinomycetota bacterium
GTGATGGGCGTCCGCGCCTCGGCGACCCAGGTCGGCTACCTCGTGGGCTCGGCCGCCGGCGGCATCGCGCTCGCCGCGTCCGGCTACGCGGCGCTCGGGCTCCTGTTCGCCGCCCTCTTCGCCGGGGCCGCGCTCGCGTACGCCTTCTCCTTACCGCGGGAAACTCAGGCGACGACGTCCTAGTAGATGATCGCACCCACTCGCATGCGCCACGCGACGCTCGCCGTTCTCACGGCCGTTCTCCTCGTCGCGGCCTGCGGTGGCGGCGGCTCGAAGAGCGAGCCCGCCGCGTCGACGCTCCCTCGTGGGAGCGAGCCGTTCGAGCTCGACCCCACCGACTTCACGACCGAGATCGACAACCCCTACTGGCCGATGAAGCGGGGGAGTCACTGGGTCTATCGCGAGACGAATGCCGAAGGCGACGTCCAGCGCAACGACGTCACCGTCACGGACCGGACGAAGACGATCATGGGCATCCGGGCCGTGGTCGTCCACGACGTCGTCAGTCAGGACGGCCAGGTCACCGAGGACACGTTCGACTGGTACGCGCAGGACGCGGACGGGAACCTCTGGTATCTCGGCGAGGACACGAAGGAGTACGAGAACGGCAAGCTGAAGACGACGGAGGGCTCCTGGGAGGCGGGTGTCGACGGGGCCCTCGCGGGCATCGTCGTCCCCGCGCATCCGAGACCCGGGCTCACGTACCGCGAGGAGTACTACAAGGGCCACGCCGAGGACGGCGCCGAGGATGTCACCCTGAACGCGCACGTCAAGGTGCCCTACGGCACCTTCGACCACCTCTTGCAGACCCGGAACTTCAGCCCGCTGGAGCCCGACGTGGTCGAGGAGAAGTTCTACGCGCGCGGCGTCGGCGTCGTGCTCGAGATCACGGTCTCGGGCGGTTCCGATCGCTCGGAGCTCCTCACCTTGAGCGGCGACTAGCGAGCGCGCGGCGGAGGTCGTCCGCCGCGCGCTCGCACGCTGCTACGCGGTGCTGGCGGTCTCGCGGCGGTACGAGTAGCCGCCCGCCTGCTTCGTGGTCAGCCCGAGGAAGATCGCGGCGAGGCCGACGACCAGATGGGGAACCCACACATTCGCGGACTCGTCGGCGAACCCGAAGATCCAAGGCGACAGCGCGAGCAGGGCGCCCGCGGCGATGTCGATGAGGTTGTGCACGGCCATCGGCGCGACCTTCCAGACGCCGAGCTCGTAGTTCGTGAAGAGGCTGTAGACGATCAGGCCGACGCCGAGGACGATCGGCACGACCGTCGCGGCCGTGTGCTCCGAGAACTGGAAGATCCAGGGGGCGGCGATCAGCCCTGCGCCGACGATGTAGTCGAGCGGCGCGTGGAACTTCGTCGGGATGAAGCGCATGCTGGCACTCCTTGGTCGAGAGGGTGTCGCGATTCCCCTGTAATTCGCGCGGCGCGCCGGCGCGGTTCGAGCCGAACCGCGCGAAGCGCGCGCACGAGGTCGGCGTTCTCGTTGAAGCGAGCCCTAAACCGTCTCGGCCAGCGCGATCGCGCCCAGCACGCCGGAGAGGCGACCAAGTCCAGGGGGGCAGACATACCCCGCGATTCCGTCGCCGACGGCCGTTGTGTCGAGGTAGCCGTTCATGAGCGCGGTCACCTCTCGATGCACGAGCGGCAGCAGGCCCGCCTGGCTCATCACGCCGCCGTCGATGACGATTCGCTCCGGCGAGAGTACGCAGATCACGCAGACCAGACCCAGGGCGACGTAGCGCGCCTCGAGCTCCCAAACGTCCGCGCGCGCCCCGAGCTCCACGGCAGGCCTCCCCCAGCGCGCCTCGATCGCGTGACCCGAGGCAAGCCCTTCCCAGCAGTCGACGTGGTACGGGCAAACGCCCGGGAAGGGGTCCGCCTCGCGATCGTGTGGAACTCGCATGTGCCCGAACTCCGGGTGCACGAGTCCACGCAGGAGCTGACCCCGCGCCATGCCGCCGCCGCCGATGCCGGTACCGACCGTGATGTAGCAGAACGTGTCGAGCCCCTGCGCTGCCCCCCAGCGGTACTCGCCGAGCGCGGCGGCGTTGACGTCGGTGTCGAAGGCGACGGGAACGGAAAGCCGCCGGCGGATTTCCTGGCCGATGTCCGAATGCGCCCATCCCGGCTTCGGCGTCGTCGTTATGTACCCCCAGGTCGGCGAGGTGACGTCGGGGTCGATGGGGCCGAAGCAGCCGATCCCGACCGCGGCGACGGGACCCTCCTGCTCGAAGAAACCGACGACGCGAGCGATCGTCTCCTCAAGCGTCGTGGTCGGAATCGTCGCCCTCGCGCGCAACTCGTCGGGGCCGGTGCCGACCGCGCACTCCCATTTGGAGCCGCCGGCCTCGACACCGCCGAAGACGCTCACCGGCCCGCCGGGGCCTCGCGCACGGCTCCGCACGACCGCCGCACGACGAACTCGGGGGCGAGCACGACCACTCGCCGTTGGCGGGGCGCGCGACCCTCGACGCGGTCCAGCAGCAGCTGCGTGGCCAACGTCCCGAGCGTCTCCGCCGGCTGGGCCATCACCGTCAGGAAGGGATACATCCGCGAGGCGTACTCGATGTCGTCGAAGCAGACGAGTGCCACGTCGTCCGGCACTTCGAGTCCGTTCGCCCGCACGGCCTCGATCGCGCCAAGCGCGACGAGGTTGTTGACCGTGAAAACCGCGGTCGGGCGATTCTCGAGCTCGAGTAGTCGGCGCATTCCCTCGAAGCCGCCACCTGGGTCGACGCTCGCGCGCACGATCAGGTTCGAGTCGGCCTGTAACCCCGCGGTCCTCAGTCCCTCGACGTATCCCTGGTGCCGCTCGCGGGCGGTAGAGACCTCGTCCGACTCGACGATGAAGCCGATGCGGCGATGTCCGAGCGCGGTCAGGTGCTCGACGAGGCCCCGGGCCCCCGCGACGTTGTCGCCAACGACGACGTCGGACTCGACGCGGGGGACGGTCCGGTCGACGAGCACGAACGGGACGCCGTACCTCGTGAGACGACGCAGATGGCCTCTCGAGCGATCGCTCACGGGGGCAATCACCACTCCCTCGACGCGGTGCGCGATCATCTCCTCGACCACGTCGCGCTCGATCGTCAGGTCGGCCCGCGTGTCGCAGAGGATCATGCGGTAGTCGCCTCTCCGGGCGACGTCTTCGGCCCCGCGTACGATCAACGTGAAGAACGGGTTGGCGACGTCGGGGACGATGACGGCCAAGGTTCCGGTCTTCCGGCCGATCAGTCCACGTGCGAGCCGGCTGGGCACGTAGCCAAGCTCCGCGATCGCCTGCTCGACTCGAAGCCGCGTCTGGGGACTGACGCGCTCGCTGCCGTTGATGACGCGCGAGACCGTCATCGATGAGACGCCCGAGAGCCGTGCAACGTCCTTCATGGTCACGATCGAGTTTGCTGTCATAGGCGTCTGCCTGTGATCAGTAACACGCCAGCGCGCCTCATGCAAACGCACGTTCAGGAAGAAATCGGCGCACTCGGTTGACTCGCGGCGGCGAACTGTGTTATCGCTACCACCCGCACGACACCCGCACGCCACCCGGAGGAGGCTGCTAATGGCGACGAGAAGGGGACACCGTTCCTCGCGCAGGACCCACCCGTTGATTCTCGTGCTCGCACTGGTCCTCGTCGGAACCGCCGTCCTGGCGGCCGGCGCGGCCGCCACCACGTCCGACGAGAGCGCCACGACGATCAAGGTCGGGCTGATCACGAAAGACGTCACCAATCCGTTCTTCGTCAAGATGAAGCAGGGTGCGACGGCTCAGGCGAGGAAGCTCGGCGCCCAGCTCCGCTATGCCGCGGGCAAGAGCAGTTCCGACAACGCGAGCCAGATCACGGCGATCGAGAACATGGTCACCGCCGGCGTCAAGGGGATTCTGATCACCGTCGCCGACGCCAAGGCGGAGAACGCTGCGATCGCGAAGGCGCGCAAGGCGAAGGTGGTCGTGATCGCGCTCGACTCGCCGACTAATCCGCGGAATGCGACCGACGCGCTCTTCGCGACCAACAACCTGAACGCCGGCATCCTGATCGGGAAGTACGCGCGCGCAGCCACCAAGGGCAAGAAGGTGACGATCGCGATGCTCGACGAGCACGCGGGCTCGTCGGTGGGCGCGCTCCGCCACAACGGCTTCCTGAAGGGCTTCGGCATCAAGAGCAACGACAACCAGATCGCGTGCGTGGGGAACGGCCAGGGCCAGACCGCCCCCTCGCAGACCGCGATGGAGAACTGTCTGCAGAAGAACCCGAACATCGACGTCGTCTACACGATCAACGAGCCGAGCGCCGCGGGAGCGTGGACCGCGCTCAAGAAGGCGGGCAAGAAGCAGAGCGCCGTCACGATCGTGTCCGTCGACGGCGGCTGCGCGGGCGTGCGGAACGTGAAGGCCGGAGTGATCGACGCGACCTCGCAGCAGTATCCGCTCAAGATGGCGGCGATGGGCGTCGCCGCGGTCGTCAAGTACGCGAAGACCGGAAAGAAGCCGCACGGCTACACGGACACGGGCGTCAACCTGATCGCCAAGAAGGCGGTCGCGGGCGTCAAGTCGAAGAGCGTCAAGTACGGCCTGGCCAACTGCTGGGGCTAAGTACCGTCTTCCAACCGCGACCGGAGCGTCGGCCCTCGGCGCTCCGGTCGTCGTCGTCTCCGGCCCAGCCCTAGGATCGCGTCCGCACCTCGCGCTGACCGTGACGACGACCGACTTCACCTCCGCGAAGCCCCTCGGGCCGCTCGCGGCGACGCTGCAGCTCGTGCGTCGCGTGCTCGCGACCCCCACCGTCGGGCCGCTCCTCGCGCTCCTCCTCACGATGGCGTTCTTCTCGTTGAAGACGGACCGCTTCCTGCAGGCACAGAACCTCTCCCTGGTGATGCAACAGGTCATGGTCGTGGGCGTCCTCGCCATCGGGCAGACGTTCGTGATCCTGACGGCCGGCATCGACCTCTCGTGCGGGACCGTGATGGCGTTCGGGCAGATCGTGATGACCAAGCTCGCCCTGACGGGCGGGGTACCAGTGATTCCCGCGCTGCTCCTCGGAATCGTCACGTGCGTTGCCTTCGGGCTCGTCAACGGCGGGCTCGTAACCGGCGTGCGATTGCCGGCCTTCATCGTCACGTTGGGCACGTTCAACATCGCCTTCGCCCTCACGCACACGGTCTCGAACGACATGACGTTCTTTCCGCTGCCGAGCGAACTCCTGTTCTTCGGGCGCACGTTCACGCTCGTCGGCGCCGACTTCACGTACGGCGTCGTACTGATGCTCGCGCTCTACGCAATCGCGTGGTATGCGCTTGCCCAGACCGCGTGGGGGCGGCACGTCTACGCCGTCGGCGACAATCCCGAAGCGGCGCGCCTGACGGGAATCAAGACGGGTCGTGTCCTTCTGAGCGTCTACACGATCGCGGGTCTCACATACGGGATCGCGGCGATGCTTCTCGTCGCGCGGACCGAGCTCGGCGACCCGAACGCGGGCCAGACGACAGAGAATCTCGACGCGATCACGGCCGTCGTCCTCGGCGGCACGAGCCTGTTCGGCGGCCGCGGCACCGTGATCGGGACCCTGATCGGAGCCACGATCGTCGGCGTGTTGCGGAACGGGCTGACGCTGATCGGCGTCGAGGTCATCTACCAGTACCTCGTCACCGGGATCCTCGTGATCCTGGCGGTCTCGGTCGACCAGCTCACGCGCCGGAGGCGGCCGTGAGCGGCGTCGACCCGATCCTCGAGGCGCGGGGGCTCGTCAAGCGGTACGGGCACGTCGTGGCGCTGGACGGAGCCGACTTCGAGCTCTATCCAGGCGAGATCCTCGCCGTGATCGGGGACAACGGCGCCGGGAAGTCGACCCTGATCAAGGCGCTCTCCGGCGCGCTGCAGGCAGACGACGGCGAGATCCGCCTCGCCGGCGAGCGGGTTCATTTCAAGGGGCCGCGCGACGCTCGCCGAGCGGGTATCGAGACCGTCTACCAGGACCTCGCGGTCGCTCCCTCACTCGACATCGCGTCCAACATCTTTCTGGGCCGGGAACAGCGGCGTCGAGGGCCACTCGGCATGCTCCTGCGGATGCTGGACAAACGGGCGATGCGACGCGAGGCCGCGCGGCACTTCTCGGAGCTCAAGATCGGCATTCCGTCGATCACCCAGGAGGTCGAGAACCTCTCCGGCGGACAGCGCCAGGGCGTCGCCGTCGCGCGAGCCGCGACCTGGGGAAGGCGGCTCGTGATCATGGACGAGCCGACCGCCGCACTCGGCGTCAAGGAGACACGGCAGGTGCTCGACCTCATCCGGGAGGTTCGCGAGCGCGGGCTGCCCGTCGTGCTGATCAGCCACGACATGCCCCACGTCTTCGAGCTCGCCGATCGAATACACATCATGCGGCTCGGAAAGCGCGTGGCGGTGGTGACGCCGCAGACGCACACGATGCCGGAGGCGGTTGCGATCATGACTGGCGCCACCCGGAGCGAACTCGAGCAGGCGCTGGTCACGGAATCGCCGTCCTCCCGGCAGCCGCCCGAGCGGGAATAGTCCGTCGATCGCGGATTCCCTGGTCGAGCGGACCTGCTGCGGAACACCTTCGCTCGGGCCGGCAACGCCCGGCCGCGGCGCCGTGACGACGCTCGACATCCCTTCGACGTCGGGAGGATGCCACAGGCCTCTCACGACAGAGCGTCGCGAGTCACGACGTCCACACGAGTTCGGACGTCGCCGTCGGCGATCCTGTCCTGGTGTTCTCCGGAGAAGCCGCGTGGTCCTGGGACTCCGACCACACCGACGAATGCTCTTCCGCCAGACCCACGATCGGCCCTGGGAAGCCGAACACCGAGTGCTTCTATGACTTCGCGTTCGACCCGCCCGGTCCCTTGCTGATCGAGAAGGTGACTCGCGACGATTGATTCGCGGCTATCGCTCGTCACGCTCGTCGACAGTGTGGCGGCCACAAACTCATCACCGGACTCGACAACAAGCCCCCCTACGCGACGACCCGGTAGACCTCGAAGACCTCGGCGTAGTCGCGGTTGACGTTGACGCCGTGGGTGCGCGCGATGCTCCAGATGTACTCGGGGTCGGCGTAGCGGCGATGCTGCTGCGAGGCGTACTTCGACAGCGAGGCCGCCTTGCGCTCGATGTGCTCGCGGCCGAGCGCGACGTAGGCCTGGTACGAGAAGTCGTAGTTGTTCCAGGGAATCTCGTAGCCGAGGATCGTCGTCCGCTTGAACGCGCGAAGCCCCTCGGCCGCGACCACTTGGTGGTCCTGGTGGACGTCGTGCACGCTCGGCTGGAACACCGCGTCCGGCGCCCACTCCTCCCACAGGGCGATCAGCAGCTCGAGGATCTCCTGGCGGTGCTCGGGGAAGGTGCGCACGTCGAAGTCGTGCACCGTCAGCCGCTCCTCGGGGATTCCGAGCACGGTCGTCGCCTCGCGGACCTCGCGCGCGAGCGTGTCCGGAGGAAAGCCGGGCGGCAGCGACTTCGTCGCGATCGAGAACGCGACGTAGCGGACGTCCGCGCCCGCATCGGCCAGACGCGCCATCGTCCCGCCGCAGCCGAACTCGCCGTCGTCGGTGTGCGGGGCGAGGACGAGAACGCGCTGCCAGCCGCCGAGCACGGGTTATTCCTACCACCTAGGCTTTCGAGCGCCCGATGCCCCACGAGCAGCTCGCCGAACTCGCGGCCGTCGCCGGCGCGCTGGGGGCCGCAGCCGCCGTCCTCGCACGCACGCGGCTGCC
>JBKOYJ010000086.1:0-24511 GCA_046725345.1 Actinomycetota bacterium
CACGGCTCCGGAGCCGAGCATCGAGCCCGCCTCGGCCATGGAGTCGAAGTCGAGCGGCGCGTCGACCTGGTCGGGCGTCAACACCGGAACCGACGAGCCGCCCGGGATGATCGCCTTCAGCTCGCGCCCGTCCGCGATGCCCCCGCCGAGGTCGTAAATCAGCTCCCGAAGCGTGGTGCCGAGCGGCAGCTCGTAGTTGCCCCCCTTCACGACGTTCCCCGAGAGCGAGAAGACGCGCGTGCCCGCCGAGTTCTCGACACCGAGCGAGGCGTACCAGGCGCCGCCGCGGTCCACGATCGCCGGCACGGTGGCGACGGTCTCGACGTTGTTGATCAGCGTCGGCGAGGCGTAGAGACCCGAGACCGCTGGGAAGGGCGGCTTCGAGCGCGGCTGGCCGCGCTTGCCCTCGAGCGACTCGAGGAGGCCGGTCTCCTCGCCGCAGATGTACGCGCCCGCGCCACGATGCACGACGATCGTGACGCCGCCGAGGAGCTCGGCCGCGCGTACTTCCTCGAGCGCCTCTCGCACGATCTCGAACTCGGCGAGGTACTCACCGCGCAGGTAGACGAAGACGTGCTGGCAGCCGATCGCGTGGGCCGTGATCAGGCAGCCCTCGATCAGCCGGTGCGGGACGCGGAAGATGATCTCGCGGTCCTTGAACGTTCCCGGCTCGGACTCGTCGGCGTTGACGACGAGGTAGGTCGGCTTGCCGGTGCCCTTGGCGAGGAAGCTGGCCTTGCGGCCCATCGGGAACCCGGCGCCGCCGCGGCCGCGAACGTTGGCGGCGAGGAGCTCTTCGAGCACCGCTTGGGGCTCCATCCCGCGCGCCTTCTCGAGCGTCGCGTACCCGCCGGCCTCGCGGTACGCGTCGAGCTTGGTCAGCTCGCGGTCCTCGGCGCCGGCGAGCACGATGATACTGCTAGACACCGACGACCTCACGCAGCGACGGCGGAGATAACGTCAGCAAATACCGGCCGCGTATGCGGCCAACCCAGACGCGTAGCGTGTCAGCCACGCCGGAGCTCCTCCACGATCGCAGGGACGTCGTCCGGACGGACGGGCTCGCGGTAGCGGTGGTCGACGGCGACGACGGTCCCCCAGCCGCAGCCGCCCGCGCACTCGATCGTGCGGAGGGTCACTTCCCCGTCCTCCGACGTCTCGCCTGGGGCGACGCCGAGCTCGCGCTCGAACCCCTCGAGCACCTGCTGGGCGCCGACGAGAGCGCATGAGATGTTGGTGCAGACCTCGACCAGATGGCGGCCGACGGGCTCGAGGTGGAACATGTCGTAGAACGACGCGACTGCCTGGCAGTAGGCGGGCGTGAGGCCGAGCGCGTCGCCCACCTCGACGAACGCCTCCGGCGGCAGCCACCCCTCGTGCCGCTCCTGCGCGAGTCGGAGCGCCGGCATGATCGCCGAGCGCGGGTCGGGATATTGAGCCGCGACGTCGCGCACCTGATCGGCAAACGAGCGCGCGCGCGCCATCAGCGGTCGGTGTCTCCCATCACGCTGTCGAGCGAGCCGACAATCGCGATCAGGTCGGCCACCAGCGCACCGCGCATCGTCGTCGCCGTCGCCTCGAGCGCGACGAACGACGGCGCGCGGAACTTCACCCGCCACGGCTTAGGCCCGCCGTCCGAGACGACGTAGCAGCCCTGCTCCCCGCGCGGCGACTCCGCGGCGACGTACACCTCTCCCGCCGGCACGCGGTAGCCCTCCGTGACGATCTTGAAATGGTGGATGAGCGACTCCATCGAGGTGTGCAGCTCCTCCCGCGGCGGGAGGACGACCTTGCGGTCGTCCGTGATCCACGGCTCGCCCTCCATGTCCTCGAGCCGGTCGAGGCACTGCGCGACGATTCGCGTCGACTCGCGCATCTCGTCCATCCGCACGCGGTAGCGGTCGTAGACGTCGCCGTTCGGGTAGACCGGCACGCGGAAGTCGACCCCGTCGTAGAAGAGGTACGGCTCACGCTTGCGCAGGTCCCAGTCGACGCCGGACGCGCGCAGAACCGGACCGGACAGGCCGAGCGCAATCGCGTCCTCGGCCGAGAGCAGCCCGATCCCCTTCGTCCGCTCGAGCCAGATCGCGTTGCGGTCGAGGACGGCCTCGTAGTCGTCGATCGCCTGCGGCATCCACTCGACGAACTTGCGGGCTTCGGGATAGAAGCCGACCGGGATGTCCTCGGCCAGCCCGCCCGCCTGGAAGTAGCGCGTGTGCATGCGAACGCCGGTGACGAGCTCGAACAGGTCGAGGATGAGGTCGCGCTCGCGGAAGCAGTACCAGAGCATGGAGATCGCCCCGATCTCGAGCGCCGACGTGCCGAGGTAGACCAGGTGGGAGTGGATCCGGCTCAACTCGCACAGCAGCATCCGCGTCCACGTCGCCTTGGGCGGTACCTCGAGGCCGAGCAGCTTTTCGATCGCGAGCACGAAGACGAGCTCGTTGTTCTGGAAGCCCACGTAATCGACCCGCTCGGGATACGTGATCGCCTTCCACCACGTCTTCTGCTCCATGTTCTTCTCGAAGCCCGTGTGCAGGTAGCCGATCACTGCCCGGATCCCGACCACTTCTTCGCCGCTCAAGTCGACGATCAGGCGGAGGACCCCGTGTGTCGACGGGTGGTTCGGGCCGAAGTTGACCTGCAGGACGTCGCCCCTCTCGGCGATCTCCGCAGGCACCTCGAGGATCGTGGGCGTCGGCGAGGGGATCCGGGAGCCGTCGTAGACTCGGCCGCCGCGAACGACGGCCGCGTCGAGGCTCGTACGTGCGGGCGCGACGGTCACTCGGCGCTCGAGAAGCGGACGGGCTCGCCGCCGATCGGATAGTCCTTGCGCAGCGGATGGCCCTCCCAGTCCTCGTCCATGAGGATTCGGGCGAGGTTGGGATGGCCCTCGAAGGGGATGCCCATCATGTCCCACGCCTCCCGCTCGTGCCAGTCGGCGGTCGGCCAGACAGAGATCACCGACTCCACGCTCTCGCCGTCGTCGAGCCAGACTTGGAGCCGCACGCGCACTGGGTCGGTGCGAAGGGCGAGCAGATGGTAGTTGAGGCCGAAGCGCTTCGGCTTCGACTCGGGGAGCGACTGCAGGCCCTGTGTCATGGGCTCGTTGATGTCGCGCCCGCCTTGTGTTCCCACGTACCCCGAAACGCCGGTCTCCCGCCAACCGAGGTAGTCCGTCGCGGTGATGTCGGCGAGGAAGTTGAACCCGAGCTCGTCGCGAAGGTACGTGCACGCCTCGACCAGGCTTGCGGGCTCGACGACGACCGTTGTCTCGCCGTACGCCTCCCGCTGCGCGACGAACCCGGGAACGCCGTCGTAGCTCATGTCGCGACTGAGCGCACCTCGTAGGCGTGCGGGACGCCGGACCTGATCCGCTCCTGCAGCCGGACGATCCCCTCGACGAGCCCTTCCGGCCGCGGCGGGCAGCCCGGGACGTAGACGTCCACGGGGATGATCTTGTCGACCCCCTGGAGGATGGCGTAGTTGTTGAACATCCCCGCTGAGCTGGCGCACGCGCCCATCGCGATCGCCCACTTCGGCTCCAGCATCTGGTCGTAGATCTGGCGCAGCGGCGCCGCCATCTTGTGCGAGACGCGGCCGGAGACAATCAGCAGGTCGGCCTGGCGTGGGGACGAGCGGAAGACCTCCGCGCCGAAGCGGGCGATGTCGTAGCGCGAGCCGACGATCGCGATCATCTCGATCGCGCAGCACGCGAGGCCGAACGTGTCGGGCCAGATCGAGCTCGATTGCGCCCACGCCACCGCCTTGTCGAGCGTCGTGAGCCCGACCATCCGCTCGAGCTCCTCGGGGCCGAGTTCGCGCTCGAACGCGCTCGGGCCCTTTCCCGGCCAGAGGAGCCGCTCGGTCTTCATCTTCCGGCCCAGCGGGACCGGAGGGCGACCCTCTACCGAGCCCAATCGAGTGCTCCCTTCCGCCAGACGTAGACGTAGGCGACGACCAGGATCCCGATGAAGAAGAGCAGCTCGAAGAACCCGAACCAGGCAAGCTCGTTGAGGACGACTGCGAGCGGATACAGGAAGACGATCTCGATGTCGAAGACGATGAACAGCATCGCCGTCAGGTAGAAGCTCACGGTGAAGCGGTGCTGCGTCGGCGGCCCCTGCGAGACGCCCGACTCGAACGGCACCACGCGCGCCCGCACTCGCCGCTTCGGTCGCGTCGCGAACAGGAACGAGAAGAGCACCATCGACGCCGGGATCGTGAACGCGAACAGCGTCCAGATGAGGAACGGCAGCCAGTTGTGGAGCATCCCGCGCGCGCCCTCCCGCTGCTCTCCGCCACCCGACGGGCTCGGGGAACCTACCAGACAGTAACTGTGCTACGAGCTGCTAGGGATTCCGCATAACCACGCTGCAACCGCTGTCACAAAGTCGCCCTCGCCCGGACGGGGGAGGAGCCCGGCCAATGCCGTTGCTACCATCCTTCGCATGGAGATCGTCGAGCGCGCGGACGTCGTCTCGCTGACCGAGAGCGCGGCTGTCAAGATCAAGCAGCTAATGGCTGACGAGCCGGCCGGCGATGCCGAAGTACTCCGCGTCGCAATCCAGGGTGGGGGTTGCTCGGGCTTCCAGTACGGGCTCGGCTTCGACCGCGGCGCGATGGAGGGCGACCTCGAGCTCGAGCAGCACGGCGTCACCGTCGTCGTGGATCCGTTCAGCGCGCCGTACCTGAAGGGCGCCCAGATCGACTTCGTGGACACCATTACCGAGGCGGGGTTCAAGATCGACAACCCCAACGCTGTCGCCTCCTGTGGGTGTGGCCACTCGTTCACGGTCGAGGACGACGATCCCGAGGCGCACGCGGCCGGCGGCTGCGGCTCCGGCTGCAGCCACTAAGTAGCTTCCGTCTTCTCGGCCATTTAGGGTCTGGGCGTCAAGCGCGGCCCTCGAGGAGGAAATCGATGACGACTGTCTACCGCTGGTGGTCCTGGCTCGTTCCTCTCGCCATCGTCGTGCAAGTCGCGTTCGCCGGCTTCGGCGCCTTCGACGTCGCCAACAAGGTTGAGGACGGCACGGTCGACGAAACCTCGTTCCAGGACTCTTGGGATCCGCACGCCGGATTCGGTTACCTCGTCGTCTTGACGGGCTTGATCCTTCTCGTGATCGCGCTGATCGCGCGGCCCGGGCGGAGACGCGTCTGGCGCGCGGCCATCATCGCGGGCCTCCTCGTGGTGCAGGTCGTTCTGGCCTGGATCGGCGAAGGTGTGCCGGCGCTCGGCTTTCTCCACCCCGTGAATGCGCTCGTCCTCTTCGCGCTCACCGGGTGGAATGCTTGGGAGGCCTGGAAGATGCCGCTCGAGCGGGAGTCGATGGCGCCCGCCACGACGTAGCCGAAACACCACCGCGGCCGGCTGGCCTGTCGTCCGTAGCATCAGCGCCGTGACCGACGGCGACTCGAAGCCATTGCGCGTGGCAGTGATCGGCTCCGGCCCGGCCGGGTTCTACGCGGCCGGCCAGCTTCTCTCGGGCGACGACGGCGCCGAGCTCGACATGATCGAGCGCCTGCCGACCCCCTGGGGGCTCGTCAGGCTCGGCGTGGCGCCCGACCATCCCAAGCTGAAAGAGGTTTCACGTGCCTTCGAGCGGATCGCCCAGCGCCCCGGCTTCCGCTTCTTCGGCAATGTCGAGCTCGGCCGCGACGTCGGCCACGAGGAGGTGGGCGCGCTCTACGACGCCGTGATCTACGCGGTCGGCGCGCAGACGGACCGTCGGCTTGGCATCCCCGGCGAGGACCTGGCCGGCTCGTGGGCGGCGACGGAGTTCGTGGCCTGGTACAACGGCCATCCGGACTACCAGGAGCTCGAGTTCGACCTGTCGAGCGAGCGCGTCGTTGTTGTCGGGAACGGCAACGTCGCGCTCGACGTGGCGCGGATGCTCGCGCTCACGCACGAAGAGCTCGCCGGGACGGATGCCACGGACGCCGCGATCGAGGCGATCGCCGGGTCTGGGATCCGCGAGATCGTCGTGCTGGGACGGCGCGGCCCGGTACAGGCGTCGTGGACGCCGCCCGAGCTCGCCGAGATGGGCGATCTGGCCGGCGCCGACATCGTTGTCGACCCGGCCGAGCTCGAGCTCGATCCGGCGAGCGGGGAGGAGCTCGCCGCTGCGACGCCGCTCACGCGACGCAACGTCGACGTGCTGCACGAATTCGCGGCTCGTTCTCCTGCGGGTAAGCCCACGACGATCCGCTTGCGCTTCCGGGTCTCGCCGGTCGCGATCCTCGGCGAAAGTCGCGTCGAGGCCGTCGAGATCGTTCACAACGAGCTCGTCGCCGACGAGGGCGGCCGTGTCCGTGCGCGTCCGACCGACGAGCGCGAAGTGATTCCCTGCGGGCTCGTCTTCCGCAGCGTGGGCTATCACGGCGTCCCGATTCGGGGAGTGCCGTTCGACCCGGCGTCGGGGACGATGGCGAACGCAGGCGGTCGGGTCCTCGACGAGGAAGGCGAGCCGATTCCAGGCATCTACTGCGCCGGCTGGATCAAGCGTGGCCCCACGGGGGTGATCGGGACGAACAAGAAGGACGCCACCGAGACCGTCGAGCTCCTCCTCGAGGACGCCCGTGCCGGGCGGCTCTCGCAGCGCAACCCGTCAGGCACGCTCGAGGCCCTGCTCGCCGAGCGTGGCGTCGAGGCTGTCGTCTACGCCGGCTGGGAGGCGATCGATGCGCTCGAGCGTAGTCGCGGCGAGCCGCATGGCCGGCCGCGGGTGAAGCTCTGCAGCTGGGACGAACTGCTCGCCGCAGCGCGGGCCGAGGAGCCGTCGCCCTCCCTGCCCGACTAGAGGCTTGATGTGAAATCCAGCGCCGCTTCCGGCCTACCATGGCCGCGATGATTCGCATCGGCTCGATCGTTCTGCGCGTGGACGATCTGGAGCGCCAGACGGAGTTCTGGCAAGCGGCACTCGGCTACGAGCGTCGCCCGGGGGCCGACAACGACGACTTCAGGCTGCTGGGTCCCAGAGACGGCGTGGGGCCGAACCTGTCGCTCGACCGTGTTCGCTCGACCTTGCAGATCCCTCCGCGCCTGCACCTCGACCTGTACACCGAGGATCAGGCGGGAGAGGTCTCACGGTTGCTCGCGCTGGGCGCCACCGAGGTCCACTGGGACAAGCGACCACCGGACGCCGACTACGTCATCCTTGCCGACCCCGAGGGCAACCGGTTCTGCGTCGTGGACATCAGCTCCTAGAGCTTTAGGTGAAACGGCGGGCTCTGTCAGGGACCCGCCTTTGCGGCACGAAGGAGGGCGTCCAAACGTGCCCTCTCGGCCGCCGCCTGCGTGCCCCGACACCCCGTCGCCTTCGTGCGCGACGCCTCTCTAGGCCGCCGCCCCGGATCGGGCCGATTCGGCCACGCCCAACCCAGTCAGATTTGGGCCACCGACCTCCTCCCCACGCGGCGAGCGTAGCGGCGCGAGCCGCGCGAATGGGTCGCGGACGTGTGACAAAGGCGTCGTTCGGCCTAACTCGAAGCAGGGACGCCGCGATCATCCGTCCGTCCGCCACGGCCGAGAGAGGAACCCATGGAATCCCTCGCAGTCGAGTGCCTCCGCTGCGGCAAGCGCCACACGCTGACCCGCTGGCACCTGAGCGAGATCAGCGACAGCGAGTGCCCGCGCTGCGGCTACGTCGGCTGGGCGCACGCCTCTTCGCTCGACGAGGAATCCCGGAGCGATCTGCGGGCCCGGCCGATCGAGTTCCGGCGCGTCGGCGCAGCCGCGTAGCGCGACCGTCGCGCTAACTCCCCGACGCCGCCGTGTCGGCTCCCGTCTGCCAAGGCGGAGTGCCGTCTTCGAGCGATTACACTCGCGCGAAGTGCGCAGCACTTCGCGCGAACAAGAAAGAGAGCTCTGGGGCGCCGAGACGCGCAAGGCGATCGCCAACTTCACGGTCTCCGGCGAGCCGATCCCGATTCCGGTGGCGCGCTGGCTCGGCCGCATCAAGGCCGCGGCCGCGCGCGTCAACGCCGAGCTCGGGCTCCTCGAGCCCGAGAAGGCCGAGCGAATCGCGGCGGCAGCCGACCGGGTGGCGGCCGGCGAGCTCGACGACCAGTTTCCCATCGACGTCTTCCAGACCGGCTCGGGCACCTCCTCGAACATGAACGCGAACGAGGTGATCGCGTCCCTCGCGGGCGACGACGTCCATCCCAACGACGACGTCAACATGGGCCAGTCGTCGAACGACGTCTTCCCGTCTGCCGTCCACCTCGCCGCCCTCGAGGAGCTGAGCGCCGAGCTCATCCCCGCGCTCGACCGCCTCGCAGCGAGCCTCGAGCGGAAGGCAACCGAGTTCGACGACGTCGTCAAGTCGGGCCGCACGCACCTGATGGACGCCGTGCCGGTGACGCTCGGCCAGGAGTTCGCCGGGTACGCGGCGCAGGTGCGCCAGGGAAAGGCGCGCGTCGAGGCGACGCTCGAGCGTGTCGGCCAGGTCCCGCTCGGCGGCACCGCCGTCGGCACCGGCCTGAACACGCATCCCGAGTTCGCCGCGCGCGTCCGCGAGCGCCTCTCCGACGAGACCGGCCTCCGGGTTCTCGCTCCCGCCGATCCCTTCGAGGCCCAGGCGGGCCGCGACGCGCTCGTGGAGGCGTCCGGCGCGCTGAAGACGGTTGCCGTCTCGTTGACGAAGATCGCCAACGACCTGCGCTGGATGGGCTCGGGGCCGCGAGCGGGCCTCGGCGAGATCTTCCTCCCCGAGCTTCAAAAGGGCAGCTCGATCATGCCGGGCAAGGTGAACCCGGTGATTCCCGAGGTGGTGACGCAGGTAGCGGCGCAGGTGATCGGCAACGACCAGGCCATCACGGTCGGAGGCATGCAGGGACACTTCGAGCTGAACGTCTTCGTTCCGCTGCTCGCCAGGAACCTGCTCGACTCGATCAAGCTGCTCGCGAGCGCGGCGCGCCTGTTCGCGGAGAAGTGTGTGGACGGGATCGAAGCCAACCGCGAGCAGTGCGAACGCTACGCGGAGCTCACGCTCTCGGCTGCGACGGCGCTCAACCCGTACATCGGCTACGACCGCGCAACCGAGATCGTCCAGGAGGCTGCCCGGAGCGGCCGGCCGCTACGCGAGGTCGCGCTCGCGGCCGGCGTGGACGAGGACATACTCGCGAGGGCGCTCGACTACCGCGCGATGGCGAAACCGCACGGCTAGGCGGTTTGCGGCGACGCGTCGCCTGCCCGACAGCGGCGAGAACCTGGTACTCTCCCGCGCACGCCGAGGTGGTGGGTGACCACGGCGAGGGGTCTGGGCGCCGACGGGCGGCGTCCTCAATCGACATAGGAGGGGAGTCCTTGACGGTTGTCAGAAGCTCGCTGAGTCACGCCAGAGTGACTCGCGGGAGCCTTGCGTTCGCGGCCTTCGCCGTGTTCTCCGTTCTCGCAGTCCTCTTCGCTGCCTCCGCGGCGGCGCGCGTTCCCGAAGACGGGGTCGCGGGGAAGGCCACACGCACTAGCAACGTCTGGATCGTCCAGCTCAAGCAGGAGCCGGTCGTCGCCTACGAGGGCACGGAGGCCGGGTTCGCCGCTACTGCGGTGAGCAAAGGCCATAAGCTGAATCGCACTGACGCAAAGGTGCAGCGCTACGTCGCGCACCTGAACGACAAGCACGCGGCGATCGCGAACCGCGTCGGCGCGTCGCGCATCTACGACTACGACTACGCGTTCAACGGCTTCGCGGCTCCGCTCAGCAGGAAACAGGTCGCGGCGCTGCGCAAGAACCCGGACGTCATGAGCGTCCAGCGCGACCAGCTCGACCGCGTCGAGACCGACAACACGCCGACGTTCCTCGGCCTCAACGCACCGGGCGGGCTCTGGAGCCAGCTCGGCGGGCAGACGAGCGCCGGGACCGGCGTCATCGTCGGAGTCGTCGACACCGGGATTTGGCCGGAGCATCCCAGCTTCTCGCCGGCCGGCTTCGGGCCTCCGCCCGCGACGTGGCACGGCACCTGCCAGTCCGGTGAGCAGTTCTCGCAGAGCACGTGCAACAACAAGCTCGTGGGCGCTCGCTACTACCTGAACGGGTTCGGACACTTCGGCGTCATCGGCGACGACTACAAGTCGGCTCGCGACGCCGACGGGCATGGGACCCACACGACGTCCACGGCGGCGGGCAACGCCAACGTGCAGGCGTCGATCCTGGGCAGCAGTCTCGGCGCCGTGAGCGGCATGGCTCCGGCCGCGCGGGTCGCGGCGTACAAGGCGTGCTGGAACGGCGAGGCGGGAGGCTGCGCCAACACCGACACCGTCGCCGCCATCGACGACGCTGTTGCGGACGGGGTCGACGTGATCAACTTCTCGATCGGCCCGAGCGGCATGTCGACGAACTACCTCGACCCGACGGAGGTCGCGTTCCTGATGGCCCGCCGGGCAGGCGTCTTCGTGGCGTCGTCGGCTGGAAACAGCGGCCCGGCCGCCTCGTTCGTGGCCCACATCTCGCCGTGGGAGACGAGCGTCGCAGCGTCGACCCAAAACCGCTCCTTCGAGGGAACGGTCACGCTCGGAAACAACGCCAAGTACACCGGCGTGACGCTCACCGGCGGACTCGCGTCTACGCCGCTCGTCGACTCCGCGGTCGCGGGGAGCGAGCTCTGCTTCACCGGAGCGCTCAACCCGAGCGTCGTCAGCGGGAAGATCGTGCTCTGTAAGCGCGGAACGAACGCGCGCGTCGAGAAGAGCCTGGCTGTCAAGGAGGCGGGCGGCGTTGGGATGATCCTCTACAACGTCAGCGACACGCAGTCGCTGAACACCGACAACCACTACGTCCCGGCACTCCACATCAACAACACGGACGGGCTGGCGGTGAAGGCCTACATCGCCGCCGCCGGTGCAGGCGCCACGGCGTCGCTTTCGGGCGGCCAGCGGGTGTTCGGAGGCGGCAACACGATGGCCGACTTCTCCTCGCGCGGGCCGACGGTCGCCGGCTCGAGGGACGTCATCAAGCCTGACATCACCGCGCCCGGCGTCAACATCCTCGCCGGCAACACGCCGACGGCGTTCCTCGGGGCGCCCGGCCAGCTGTTCCAGTCGATCAGCGGGACCTCGATGTCCAGCCCGCACATCGCCGGCATCGCGGCCGCGCTAACGGATCTCCATCCCGACTGGACGCCGGCCGAGATGCAGTCGGCGATCATGACCAGCGCTCGGCAGAACGTCACGCTCGAGGACGGGTCCACGCCGGCAGGGCCGTTCGCGTTCGGCGCGGGCCACGTCGTCCCGAACAGCGCAGCTGATCCGGGGCTCGTGTACCCCGCCGACTTCAACGAGTATCGGGCGTTCCTGCGTAGCCAGGGCCTCTGCACGCTCTGCTTCAGCCCGGACGGCACGCCCGCTCCGGTGAAGGACCCGAGCGACGTGAACCTGCCGTCGATCCAGATCGGGGCCCTGCCCGGCGCGCAGACGGTCACGCGGACGGTGAAGAACGTGGGCGCCGCGGCGACGTACACGGTGTCGGTCGACGAGCCGGCGGGCGTGGACGTTGCGGTCAATCCGAGCGAGCTCACGTTGCCGGCCGGCGCTTCGGCCTCGTACCAGGTCACGTTCACGACGAACCGTCGCGCCACGTTCGACGCGTACACGACCGGCGCTATCACGTGGAGCGACGCGAAGAAGGGCGGCCACGCCGTCCGGATTCCGGTCGCGGTCCGACCGGTGCAGCTGGCAGCTCCCGGCGAGCTTCCGCTGCAGACCGGCGCGTCCGGGAGCACCGACTTCACGGTCGCGTTCGGGTACAGCGGCACGTTCTCGGCGACCGCTCAGGGTCTCCAGGCGGCGCACACCGAGTCGCGTCAGCTCACGGATGACCCCACGAACGACTTCAATACGGACGATCCCCAGTCGAACCAGGGGATTCAGGTCCACACGTTCACCGTCCCGGCGAACACGCCTTTGGCGCGGTTCCAGACGTTCGGGACCGTGAACGCCAACGACGACCTCGACATGTACGTCTACAGGGTTGTCACCTCGGGCGGCACGACGACGCGCACGCTCGTCGGCCTGAGCGGTGGCGGGACGGCAGCGGAGGTCGTCACGTTGAACAAGCCGGCGGCCGGCACGTACGAGGTCTACATCCACGGCTGGGAAGTCCAGTCCGGCGTGACGTACACGCTGTACGACTGGATTCTCAACCCGGCGGATCTGTCGAACTTCGACATCGTCGCCCCGTCGACGGCGACGTCGGGTACGACGGCCACGCTGACGGCCAGCTGGAACAGCCTGACGGCCGGAACGAAGTACCTCGGCCGGATCAGCTACAGCAACGGCTCGAGCGAGATCGGCGCGACGATCGTCCGCGTCGACGGCTAACGAGGTCGGGATACCGCAAGTGCGAACGGGCCGCCTTCGGGCGGCCCGTTCGTCGTGGTCTCAGCCGGCGGTGACCGACCGGCGCAGGGCGCGCCCGAGGCGAGCGTCGACGATGGCGTTGGCTGCCGCCGTGGACTCGGCATAGCCGGCGACGGCGCCGAGGAACGCTTCGCGTGAGAGCGCGTACGCCGCCACATCCGTCGCAGCAGTCGCCGTCGCCGTTCGGGGCATGTCGCGGAGAAGCGCGATCTCGCCGAAGAAGTCGCCCGGCCCTGCTCGGGCGAGCTCGCGGCCTCCGTCCGTGATGGACACTTCGCCCTCGGATACGACGTAGAAGCGGTCGCCGCGTTCGCCTTCGCGGAACGCGTCGCGACCGGCGGCGAACTCGACCGACTCGGCCGCGGAGGCGAGGCGCTCGAGCACCGTTTCAGGGAGCGGCGTGAAGAGCGGGACGCCCCGAAGCAGTTCGACGGCGGCCGGGATCGTCGCGACGTCGTCGAGGCGGCGGAGCGGGCGCGACGCGGCGAGCGCCGCGGCTGGGAGGACGAGGCCGAGCGCCACGAGTGCACCGCGGGTTCCGAGAACGCCGAGGACGAGGGGCCCCAACAGCGAACCGAGCGTGAGCGCGCCGAACATCAACGTCCCGAGTGCACCGAACGCCCGGGCCAGGAGCTCGTCGGGAATCGTGCGCTGGAGCAGCGTTTCTCCTGCGACGTCCGCGACCGACTCCCCGACGCCGACGGCGACGAAAAGCGCGAGCGCGAGCGCCGGGTCGGGCCACAAGCCGACGAGCGAGATCGGCACTCCCCAGAGGACCATTCCGAAGCGCAGTCCCAACGACAGCCGACTGCCGCCGATCACGGCAAGCGCGACGAGCGCCCCGACGAGACCCCCCGCGCTGAGCGCCGAGCTGACGAGGCCGACTCCGGACTCGCCGAGGTCGAGAACGGTGATCGCCGCCACGACCATCGCGACGCCGATCGCCCCGCCCACGAGCGTTTGGAGGCCGTAGAGCAGAGCGGCGAGGCGAACGCGCGCATCGGTGCCGATGACTTCAAAGCCCGCCGTCAGCTTGCGGATCAGCCCGGTTCGCGTGCTCGGCGCCTGGGGCGGCCCCTGGTCTCGAATGCGAAGCGTGGTGAGGGCGGCGAGCGCGCAGGCGACTGCGGACACGGCGAACGCGGCCGTCGCCGACGCGAATGCCAGGAAGAGTGCCGCGATGATCGGCCCTACGAAGGAGGCGACGTTCTCGATCGCGTTCCCCACGACGTTGCCGGCGGTCAATTCACCTGGCGTTCGCGCGAGCGACGGCAGTAGAGCCGCGCGGGCCGGACTCGCCGCAGTCCCCATCGTCGCAGCAAGACCGGCGAGCAGCAGTACAACGCCGGTGCTTGCCCACCCGGCCGCGATCGCGACTGCTGCGCCGCTGACGATCACGGCGCGGCCGAGATCGGCGCTCGCGATGACGGTGCGTCGGGAGAAGCGATCGGCAGTTACGCCGCCCAGGGGCGACAGGACCGCGGTGGGCAGGGTCCGTGCGACGGCCACCGCGCCGACCGCCGCCGCGCCGCCGGCCCGGTACGCGACCACCGCGAAGACGACGGCGTAGGAGTAGACGCCGAAGGCGGCCGCGCTGCGCGCGAGCTGGAGGCGTCTCAGATCTCGGTTTCGGCCGACCTCTCTCAGTGCCGCCGCGGATTCGGCGACACGCGCGTGCACGGCGGCGACCATGCCTGGGAGGATCGCACCTCGCGTTGCGTTCCCCTATGGAAACGGGGAAGATGCGCGAACAGGTCCCCGTCTATTGGACATCGGACGGAAGGGAGATGCGATGAGCGACGCGGATCGAGGCAAGACGACCAGGCCTCCGAAGGGCGTCGAGGGGTTCGGCGGCGAGAACACCGCCAACGACGACCCGGACGTCGAGGGCCACGGCAAGGGCCCTCCCAAGGGTCTCGAGGGCTTCGGCGGCGAGAACACGGTGAGTGACGATTCGGACGTCGAGGCGCACGGCAAGGGTCCGCCGAAGGGCCTCGAGGGCTTCGGGGGAGAAAGCACCTAGAAACGAGCAGGGGGCCGGTCGCGAGCGCCGGCCCCCTTTCACATGCGGCTCGGTCGCCGGCGCGCTAGTAGGCGACCGCGCCGCGACCTGTCTCGGCGGCGTGGCGCTGCTCGTCGGCCCGGTAGCTCGATCGCACCAGCGGCCCGGAGAACACCGAGCCGAACCCGAGCGCCTCGCCCTGCTCGCGGAACCAGCGGAACTCGTCGGGGTGCACCCAGCGGTCGATCTGCGCGTGCTTCGGCGAGGGCTGCAGGTACTGGCCGATCGTGACGACGTCAACGCCGTTCGCGCGCAGGTCGCGCATCGTCTCGACGACCTCGTCGTTCGTCTCGCCGAGGCCGACGATGATCCCGCTCTTCGTGAGCACGCGGTAGTCCGCGACTTCCTTGGCGCGGCGGAGCAGCCACAGCGCCTTCTCGTACGACGCCTTCGCGCCGCGCATCCGCCGGTGCAGGCGTCGGACGGTCTCGATGTTGTGGTTGAAGATCCGGGGACGCTCGGCGAGGACGGTGGCGAGGGCCTCCTCCTCGCAGCCGAGGAAGTCGGGCGTGAGCACCTCCACCGACGCCTCGGGGACGGCGCGCTTCAGCGCCCGGATCGTCGCCGCGTAGTGGCCGGCGCCGGCGTCGGGCAGATCGTCGCGGTCGACGGACGTGACGACGACGTGCTTCAGCCCCATCTGCTTCGCGGTCTGGGCGAGCCGCAGCGGCTCCAGCGTGTCCGGCGGGCCGTCGGGCTTCCCCGAGTGCACGTAGCAGTAGCGGCACGCGCGCGTGCACGTCTCGCCGAGGATCTGGAACGTCGCCGTCCCCCGGCCCCAGCACTCGGCGATGTTCGGGCAGCGCGCCTCCTCGCAGATCGTGTGCAGGCTCGCTCCGTGAATCAGCTTCTTGACGTCGAAGTAGCGAGAGTCGGCGCTCGGCGCGCGGACCTTCATCCACTCGGGCCGACGCGGCCGCGGGGCCACCGGAAGCGACCTCTGCACGTTTGGCAGTCTACGGACGGTGAGCCGCGAGGCGTCGCCGCGCAGCACGAAGTACGGCCTCGTTTACGACGACGGCGGCTGGTTCGTGCTCAACGCGCGCGAGACTCGATGGCGCGACGCGGGTCCACTGGGCTTCTTCTGCGACTTCGAGGGCAAGCGACGCTTCCCCGAGCTCGGGATCAATCTGAGCGTGCTGCAGCCCGGCCAACCGATGACGATGTACCACCGCGAGAACGCCCAGGAGGCCTTCCTCGTGCTGGCCGGCCAGTGCTTGCTGATCGTGGAGGGGAAGAAGCGGGAGCTGGCGACCTGGGACTTCTTCCATTGTCCGCCGCACACGGAGCACGCGATCGTCGGGGCCGGGGACGGGCCGGCCGTCGTGCTCGCCGTCGGAGCCCGCGGGCGCCGACCGAAGGGCTTCGGCTACCCCGTGTCGACGACCGCGCTCGACCATGGCGCCGGCGTCGAGCGGGAGACGACGAAGCCGAGTAAGGCGTACGCGGGCTCTCCGAGCTGGAGGCGCTGTACGTATCGCGACGGCTGGCTGCCCGAGCTCTAGCCGGCCTCAGCGAGCTTCGCGTGCACCGGCTGGGGCCAGAGGCCGACTCCGTCCTCGGCCGGCAGCTCCTCGAGCTCGAGCCCGTAGACCTCGGCGATAGCGGCGGCCGCGTGCGGACGCACCTCGTCGACCGCGACCGGATGCCCGAGCTCGCGCGCGATCGTCGTGAACGCCGCTTCCTCGAGGCCACAGGCCGTGATCCAGTCGGTGAAAGGAGCGGGGTCGAGGTCGACGTTGAGCGCGTAGCCGTGCGTCGTGATCCACCGCGAGATGTGCACGCCGATCGACGCGATCTTCCGAGGCGGCGGGGTCAACCAGACACCCGTGAGCCCCTCGATCCTCTTCCCCTCTAGCGCAAACGCGGCCAGCGTTTGCGCCAAGGCTTCCTCGAGGTCTCGTACGTATCTCTTGACGTCCTTGCCGTGCCGCTTGAGGTCCAGGATCGGGTAGCAGACGAGCTGGCCCGGCCCGTGATAGGTCGATTTGCCGCCGCGGTCGGTCTCCACGACCTCGACCGCGGCCTCGGCGGGAACGTGCACCTCGCCCTCGTCGGCGCGGCGGCCGAGCGTGATCACCGGCGGGTGCTCGAGCAGGATCACCGTCTCGGGCATCGCCCCCTGCGAGACTGCGGCGGCGAGGGAGCGCTGGAGATCCCACGCCTCGACGTACGGCACCTGGCCGAGGTTGAGCAGGTACGCGCCCTCGCTCATGCGGCCACCGTAGCTACAGCGACTGCGTGAACATCCAGCGGTGCCCCTCGACGTCCTCCGCCGTGTAGAGGCGAACGCCGATGTCGGGGACGTCTTCAGGCCCGCGCAGCACCTCGGCGCCCGCCGCGCTCGCGCGCTCGTGATGGGCATCGATGTCGTCGACCTGCACCATCAAGCCGTCGATCACCCAAGGCACGTCCGACCACTTCGCCGCGGGCTCGCAGTTCTCGCGGTAGTGCTTCGGGCTTTCGTAGTCGGGGGTAGGCGTGGAGAGGAAGACGACCGAGCCGTCGCCGACGTCGAGCTCCGCGTGCGTGACGGTGCCGCCGCCGGCGGCGAAGCGCGATCGCCCGGGCTCTAGTAGGCGGACTCGTCCCAGGTCTGCAGGCGTTCGCGGAGGTCGCGCAGGAAGCGTCCCGCGAGCGCTCCGTCGACCAGGCGGTGGTCGTACGTGAGCGTCAGGTTCATGATCGGCCGGACCGCGATCACGTCGTTGCCGTGCTCGTCCTCGACGACCCACGGGCGCTTCACGAGCGCGTACGTCCCGAGGATCGCGGCCTGCGGCTGGCTGATCACCGGCGTGCCGTGGAAGGTGCCGTACCCGCCGGGGTTCGTGATCGTGAACGTCCCGCCCTGCACGTCGTCGGGGAGCAGCTGCTTGTCGCGTGCGCGCTGCGCAAGGTCGACGACGCCCTTCGCGATCCCGAGCAGGTTGAGCGTCTCGGCGTTCTTGAGCACCGGGACGATGAGGCCCTTGCCGTCCTGCAGCTCGACCGCGAAGCCGACGTTGACGAAGTTGCGCGTCACGATTTTGTCGCCGCGGATCTCGCCGTTCACCCACGGGTAGTCCCGCAGGGTCTCCACGGCGGCGCGCGCGACAAAGGCGAGGTAGGTGAGGTTCACGCCGTAGCTCGCCTGATACTCGGGCTTCAGCTTCTCGCGGATCGCGACGACGTTCGACATGTCGACCTCGATAGCGCTCGTCACGTGCGCAGCGGTGTCGAGCGAGCGGCGCATGTGCTCCGCGATCCCGCGCCGCATCGCCGTCATTGGCTCGAGCTCTTCTCCCGGCTGAGCTTCGGCCTCTGCGACGGGCGCCGGCTCGGGACGCGGCGGCGCCGCAGGCGACGGAGCCGGAGGCGGAGGAGCGGCCGGTTCCGCCCGAGCGGCGGGCGGCGGAGGCGCCGGCTCCGCAGGAGGCGCCTCCTCTGGAGCCTTCATCGGCGCGCCGGCGTCGATGAAGGCCAAGATGTCCTTCTTCGTCACGCGGCCACCGCGTCCGGTCCCTTCGACCTCGTTCGGGTCGACGCCGTGCTCGGCCGCGATCCGTGCGACGACCGGAGAGACGAACGTCTTGCCGTCGGGGCTCGGCTCGGAGGGCTCGGGCCGTGCCGGCGGCGGTGCGGCCTCGCGGACGGTCTCCGCGCTTGGAGCGGCGGCCTCGGCGGGTGCGGCTGCGGCCGCCTCGGCGGCCGGCTCGGCCGTCGCCGGCTCCTTGACGGTCTCCGCCGGCTTCGTCTCCGTCGGCGCGGGCGCCGGAGCGGCGCCCTCTGGCGCGATCACGGCGAGCTTCGTGCCCACCTCCACCGTCTCGCCCTCGGGCACGAGGATCTGCGCGACGACGCCCGAGCCCGGGCTCGGCACCTCCGTGTCGACCTTGTCGGTCGAGATCTCGAGCAGCGGCTCGTCGGCCTCGATCTGCTCGCCCTCCTGCTTGAGCCACTTCGTGATCGTCCCCTCCGACACAGAGACGCCCATCTGCGGCATCACGACGTCGACGGTCTCGGTCGTGGCCATCAGTACTCCGCCAGCTCTCTGAGCCCAGCGGCGACGTCGTCGACCTGCGGGATGAACGCCTTCTCGAGCGGCGGCGAGAACGGAACGGGCGTGTCCGGCGCGGCGATGCGCTTCACCGGGGCGTCGAGGTCCTCAAACGCCTCCTCGGCGATCGTCGCTGCGATCTCGCCCCCGAAGCCGCCGGTCCGCGTGTCCTCGTGTAGCACGAGCACCTTCGAGGTCTTCCGAACGCTCTCGAGCACCGCCTGCTTGTCCCAGGGCATCACCGAGCGCAGGTCGACGATCTCGACGGAGACGTCCTCCTCCTCGAGCTGCTGGGCCGCCTCGTCGGCCGTGTAGACCATCGCGCCCCAGGTGACGACGGTGACGTCCTCGCCTTCCCGGTGCGTGCGCGCCTTACCGATCGGGACGGTGTAGCGCTCTTCGGGCACGTCCGCCTTGATCCGCCGGTAGAGGTGCTTGTGCTCGAAGTAGAGCACTGGATTGGGATCCTCGATCGCACTCACGAGCAGGCCCTTGGCATCGTAGGGGGTCGCAGGGCAGACGCACTTGAGCCCGGCGATGTGCGCGAACGAGCTCTCCGGGTTCTGCGAGTGGAAGGGGCCGCCGGAGAAGCCGCCGCCCGAGGGCAGTCGCACTACGATCGGGACGGGGGTGCCGGCCCGGAACCGTTGCTTCGCGGCGACGGTGACGAGGTGGTCCCAGGCGCACGAGATGAAGTCGGCGAACTGCATCTCCGCGACCGGGCGCATGCCGACGATTGCCGCCCCCGTGCAGCTCGCGACGATCGCGGTCTCGGAGAGCGGCGAGTCGATCACCCGCCAGGGCCCGAACTCTTCCTGGAAGCCGAGCGTCACCTTGAACGCGCCGCCGTAGACGCCGACGTCTTCGCCGATCACGAACACGCGCTCGTCGCGGCGCATCTCCTGCCGGAGACCCGCCGAGATCGCCTGAAGGTAGTTGAGCTCAGCCAACGCTACGCGTCCAAGGTCCTTGGAGAAGGCCATCTGAAATCCGACAGATGCGCTGCGTCACTTGTGGTGTGGAGTGTCGAGGTCTTCGGGGGTGGCGTAGACGCCCTGCGTGAGCGTCGCGGGATCGGGCAGCGGCGACTCCTCCGCGCGCCGGATCGCGTCGCCGAGCAGCTTCTTGACGCCGCTCGTGATCTCGTCTTCCTCCTCGTCGGACAGGTCGGCGTTCTCGCGCAGCCAACTCCGAAAGCGCTCGATCGGGTCGCGGCGCGCCCACTCCTCGAACAGCTCCCTCGGGACGTAGGAGGCGTCGTCGTGAAC
Organism: Actinomycetota bacterium; assembly: GCA_046725345.1. Lineage (GTDB taxonomy): Bacteria > Actinomycetota > Thermoleophilia > Gaiellales > Gaiellaceae > JBKOYJ01. Next base: position 19,725 of record JBKOYJ010000086.1, read on the forward strand.
CGCGTGCCCCTCCATCCGGAGCGTCACGGACTCGATCAGCGTCGGCCCACCCCCTGCTCGGGCCGTCTCGATCGCGCGCTTCGCCTCGCGGTAGACGGCGAGGACGTCGGTCCCGTCCACGACGACTCCCTCGAAGCCGTAGGCGGCGGCACGGTCGGCAAGATGCTCGATCGGGTAGCCGAGGTAGGTCGGCGTCGAGTAGGCCCACTGGTTGTTGTCGCAGATGAAGACCACCGGCAGCCGGCGGACGCCCGCCAGGTTCATGCCCTCGTGGGCATCGCCGCGCGCGGCCGCGCCCTCGCCGTACCAGGCGACGGCGACGCGGCGCTCGTCCCGGATCCGGAACGCGAGCGCGCACCCCACGGCGACCGGAAGCATCGCGGGCAGGTGGCTGACCATCGCGATCAGGCCGAGATTGGCGTCGGCCATGTGGACGTTGCCGTCCTTGCCGCGCGTCGGCCCGTCGACTCGCCCCATGTACTGGGCGAAGATCCGCCACGGCTCGACGCCGCGCGTGACGTGGACGCCCATGTCGCGATGGAGCGGCGTTCCCCAATCCTCCGGGCTCATCGCGGTGGCGACGGCGACGGATGCGGCCTCGTTCCCGCGGCCGGTGTAGAAGGAGCCCGGGATCTTGCCCTGTTTGTAGAGGATGTGGCCGCGCTCCTCGATCCCGCGCGTGATCAGCATGTTGCGGTAGATCTCGAGCAGGTCCTCGCGGTCGAGTCCCGCTTCCTTCACCTCGTGCAGCGAGGTGATCGGCTCCGCTTCCCTGACTGCCACTCGTCCTCTCCTTCGCCGCCTCGGACGGTCAAACTCTAACGAGGATCGCCGCTATCGCGGCCGACGCCCCCGAACGCGGGCGAGCCTCACGTCCGGGGCGGGTCGGCCGTTTCATCGGTGATGAACCCGAAGCGGATCGTCGCCGAGGGGTACGAAGCCGTTGCCGAGCGGTACGCGCGTCTCGAAGAGGAGGAGTGGCCGCGGCTGCGCTGGCTCCGCGTGCTCCTCGACCGGCTACCTCCCGGCTCCGCGGTGCTCGACCTCGGCTGCGGGAACGCGCTTCCCGCGGGAGCGGAGATCCTCGCGCGCGGTCATGCGCTCGTCGGCGTCGACGTCTCCGCTCGCCAGATCGAGCTCGCACGCCTGAACGTGCCGAGCGCGAGGTTCCTCCAGGACGACATGGCCTCGATCGACTTCCCGGACGGGACAATCGACGCCGTCGTGGCGCTCTATTCGATCGGTCACGTCCCGCGCGAGCACCATCCGGCGCTGCTTCGGCGGATCAGGGGCTGGCTCCGGCCCAGCGGCCTCCTGCTCCTGAGCGAGGAGGACGCAGATCAGCCCGGCGTCATGGGCGACTGGCTCGGCGCTCCCATGTTCTTCAGCGGCCACGGCGCGGCTGCCCTGCGACGGCTCGTCGAGGACGCCGGCTTCGACGTGGAGCTTGCGTCCGTCGAGTCGCAGCGCGAGCAGGGGGTCGACGTGCCGTTCGTCTGGATCCTCGCGCAGAAGCTACGGTGAGCCCATGGGCAAGGCGTCGGACTGGCTGCGCGAGGAACGCCGAAAGACGCTCGGGGACTGGGTCGCCTTCTGCCTCGCGTGCGGCTACGTCCAGCGCTACTTCGACGAGTCGGAGCACGAGCTCCCCACGAACTGCCCCCAATGCGCCGGCGAACTCCGCACCCGCTGCCCCGCCTGCGGCGCGCGTTTCTCGTCCGCCTTCGCAGTCGACTGCGAAGCGTGCGGCTCGGCCCTTCGCCCGGCCGAGCAGTTCGGGATAAAGATCCGCAAACGCTGAGCGCCGCGACCGACATGTGCGGGCGCGGCTCACCGTGGCTGACGGAGAAGATCGACCGCCGGAAATCGTCATGGTGCCGGCGAAGCCGGCGCCGGATTTCCGGCGGTTAAAAGAAGTTTGCGCCGCCGCCGATCGCCGAGAACCGGATGACCGTGACTGTGTCCTCCAGCGTGACGTCGCGGTTGTAGAGCTGGGTCAGGAAGCGCGCCATCTCGTCAGGACGCCGGATCTCGGGGTTGTCGTGCTCGATCTCGCGCGGCGAGAGGTCGCCGAGCTGCTTCACCTCGACCTTGTCGATGACCGCGTCGAACACCCTCTCGCGGGGGCTGAAGCGAGTCCCGCAGAGCACCTGCACGACCATGCCCTTCTTGTACTTCCGAGACTTGTCCCCGAGCCGGATGGTCGCCGTCTTGCGATGGCTTCGGAGCTGGTCGGCCACCATCGGCGAGTAGAAGTTCAGTGCGTACATCCGGGCGCGGGGATCATAGTGAGGTGTCCGATTCGAGAACGCGTTTCGCCCGCTCGGCCATGTCTCGCTCGCCCTTGTAGGCGAGGAGCCGCTGGGCCTCGGCGAGCGGCAGCCACTTCACCTCCGCGACCTCCCTGCGCTGGTCGGGCGCGAGCTCGCCGAGGCGGCCTCGCTCGTGGCCGAGGAGGAAGAAGCTCACGACCTTGAACACGCGCTCGCCGCTTCGCCGCGTGTAGACGTAGCGGACGTCGCCGAGCTTCCCCTCGATACGTCCTTCGGCGCCGGTCTCCTCGACGACCTCGCGCGCCGCGGTGGTCGCAGCCTGCTCGCCCTCGTCGATCAGGCCCTTCGGAAGCGCCCACAGACCCGGCGGCTTGCCCGCAGGCCGGATCGCGGCGAGCATCCATTGCCCGCGGAGCCTCCGCACGAGGACGCCGCCGGCGGAGAACTCGCGAGCCATGAGGAGGCGTTGTAACACACCGCGCGGTTCCGTTTGCACGGCCGAGCGCGCGCCGCTACAATCGCGCCTGGCACTCTCAGGGTCAGAGTGCCAGATCCTGTTACAAATTCGGCACAGGGAGGAGTTGTATGAACCTCAAGCCTCTGGGTGACCGGCTGATCGTCGAGGTCCTCGACGAGGAGGAGATCACCGCGAGCGGGATCGTCCTGCCGGACACGGCGAAGGAGAAGCCCCAGCGCGGGCGCGTGCTCGCCGTCGGCCCCGGCCCGCGGGACGACGACGGCGAGTTCATCAAGATGGATCTGGAGGAAGGTGACGAGATCATCTTCTCCAAGTACGGCGGCACCGAGATCAAGATCGGCGCCGACGAGTACCTGATTCTGCGGGAGTCGGACGTGCTGGCGAAGGTCGCGGGCGACCGCGAGCCGGCCACCGTTTCATAGAAAGGGAGGTAACTGAATGCCACACAAGGAACTGCTCTTCGACGAGGACGCGCGCCGCGCCCTCGAGCGCGGCGTCAACATCCTCGCCGACGCGGTCAAGGTGACGCTCGGGCCGAAGGGCCGCTACGTCGTCCTCGACAAGAAGTTCGGCGCGCCGACGATCACCAACGACGGTGTCACCATCGCGCGCGAGATCGAGGTCGAGGACGTCTTCGAGAACCAGGGCGCGCAGCTCGTCAAGGAGGTCGCCACGGCGACGAACGACGTCGCGGGCGACGGCACTACCACCGCGACCGTTCTCGCCCAGGCGATCGTGCGCGAAGGCCTGAAGAACGTCGCGGCCGGCGCGAACCCGATGGCGCTCAAGCGCGGCATCGAGCAGGCCGTCGAGTGGGTCGTCGAGGACCTGAAGTCGCAGTCGAAGGAGGTCTCGGGCAAGGAGGACATCGCGCGTGTCGCGACGATCTCGGCCCGCGAGCGCGAGATCGGGGACGTGATCGCGGACGCGATCGACAAGGTCGGCAAGGACGGCGTCGTGAACGTCGAGGAGGGCCAGACGTTCGGCCTCGAGCTCGAATTCACCGAGGGCATGCAGTTCGACAAGGGCTACATCTCGCCCTACATGGTCACCGACGCCGAGCGCATGGAGGCCGTGCTCGAGGACCCGTACGTCCTGATCGCGAACCAGAAGATCGGTGCGGTCAAGGATCTGCTGCCCGTGCTCGAGCAGGTCATCCAGGCCGGCCGGCCGCTCCTGATCGTCGCGGAGGACGTGGAGGGCGAGTCGCTCGCCACCATCGTCGTGAACAAGCTCCGCGGCACGTTCACGGCCGTGGCCGTGAAGGCGCCGGGCTTCGGCGATCGCCGCAAGCGCATGCTCGAGGACATCGCGATTCTGGCGGGCGGCGAGGTGATCACCGAGGAAATGGGCCTCAAGCTCGAGAACACGAAGATCTCGCAGCTCGGCCGCGCCCGCAAGGTCGTCGTCGACAAGGACTCGACCACGATCATCGACGGCGCCGGCGAGTCGGAGCAGATCAAGGCCCGGATCAAGCAGATCAAGTCCGAGATCGAGACGACCGACTCCGACTTCGACCGCGAGAAGCTGCAGGAGCGGCTCGCGAAGCTCTCGGGCGGCGTCGCGGTCGTGAAGGTCGGGGCCGCCACCGAGACCGAGATGAAGGAGAAGAAGCACCGCGTCGAGGACGCGCTGCAAGCGGCTCGCGCCGGCCTGGAGGAAGGCATCGTCTCCGGCGGCGGCGTCGCGCTGATCAACGCCACCGAGGCGATCAAGCTCGACACGCTCGAGGGCGACGAGCGCACGGGCGCGGCGATCGTTGCGCGGGCGCTCGAGGAGCCCATCCGCCAGATCGCCGACAACGCGGGGCTCGAGGGCTCGGTCGTCGTCGACAAGGTCCGCCACCTGCCGAAGGGGCAGGGCCTCAACGCCGAGACGGGCGAGTACGGCGACTTGCACGAGGCCGGTGTGGCGGATCCCACCATGGTCGTCCGCTCCGCCCTGCAGAACGCCGCCTCGATCGCGAAGAACATCCTCACGACCGAGGCCGTTGTGGCCGAGGCGCCCGAGAAGGAGAAGATGGGCGCCGGCATGCC
>JBKOYJ010000074.1:0-20589 GCA_046725345.1 Actinomycetota bacterium
GAACGGGTCGCTCTACCTCCCGCTCGCGGCGGGGCTCTCGGCCGCACTCGTCCTTGCGGCGGCCGGCGTGGTCGAGGACCGCCGGCGGAACGCGATCCTCGCCTGGATTCGGCAGGCAGCGAGAAGCGACGCGGTCGTTCCGGCGCTGGTCGTCGTCGAGGGGTACCTCGCGCTCACGTCGTCACGGAACGACGGCACCGGATTCGTCGTGCCGCTCCTGCCGTCGGCTGTCGCGCTCATCGTGGCCGGAGCGCTTCGGGTTCGGTGGCGCAGGGCACGCTTCGTGGTGGCGACCGTCCTCGTCCTCGTTTCGGTCTTCAACGTCCTGATGAAGGCGGACGTGGTCTCGACGGTTTCCGAGGCGCGCGCCGTGCAGGTGCCGATCTTCGGCGGAGCGACGCTCACGAACGGCCAGGGCTATCTCCACCAGCACCTCGTCTTTGCCGGGGGCTACCGGCTCGGGCCGCCGAGGCGCTGGCTGCCCGAGCGTGACCGCGGGTGGTTCCCGCTCTATGAGCGCGTGGCGGCGTACGTCGACGGCAGCGCGGAGTCCGAAGCCCGCGTGCAGGTCGCGCCGCAAGAACCCCTGCTGAACGGCAACGTGCTGCGGCTCGCGGCCTACGCCACGGGGCACTCGCAAGCGATGTTCGAGCACGGCGACATCGGTGGTGACGACAGCGTGCCGGCGTACCGAAGATTCCTTCGCGCCGAGCGGCCGGACCTGCTCATCACGACCCACCCTGACGGTCACCAGTTTCCACCGCGAATTACGAGCCTGCTCGTCGAGGCCGCGGCTCGCTCACTCGGCTTCGAGCTGCAGAGGCGATTCCTCACCCCCGACGGGCGGGAGCTGCGGATCTGGGCAATAGACTGAACCTGTGGCCGAGCTTCCACTCACCGGCGGGTGCCTGTGCGGCGGCGTCCGGTTCGAGGTCACGGAGCCGCCCGTCGCGGCCGGCTACTGCCACTGCACTCGCTGCCAGCGCAGGACGGGGACGGCAGCGTCCGCGCAGGCCCAGATCGCTCCAGGCTCGTTGCGAATCACAGAGGGCGAGGAGCTCGTGCGCGAGTTCCAGCCCTCGGACGGCTTCCCGAAGGTCTTCTGCTCCGCCTGCGGATCGGCGCTCTGGAGCCGAAATCCGAACGTTTCCGGCGCGTTCAGCATCCGGCTGGGCGCGTTCGACCGGGATCCGGGCGTTCGACCGAGCTACCGCCAGTATGTCGCCTATGCCGCGGCATGGGAGGCGATCCCGGACGACGGCCTCCCTCGCTATCCCGAGCGGCGTCCGCCCGACGCCTGACGGGGGAGCGCCCATGGGGAACCCGCTGCACGCCCTGGCGGCGCGCGCGTCGCTCGCGAGCCGACGACGGAAGATGCGGCTGTTCCTCGAGCTGATGCGGCCGACGGCCGAGTCGCGCGTCGTCGACGTCGGCGTGAGCGACAGCGGCTTCGGCGGAGGCAGCGGCGCGGAGGCGACACACAACTTCTTCGAGGCGCTGTATCCGTGGCCGGCGCGGATCACCGCCGTCTCGACGCAGTACCTCGACCGGTTCCAGGAGGCGTTCCCCGAGGTTCGCTGCGTGCGCGCCGACGGCCGTGAGCTTCCGTTCGCCGACGACGAGTTCGACATCGGGTTCTCGAACGCGGTCGTCGAGCACGTGGGTGGCGAGGACGACCAGCGCCGGTTCGTCGCCGAGCTCTGCCGCGTGGCCCGGCGGGTGTTCGTGACGACGCCCAACCGCTGGTTTCCCGTCGAGGTGCATACGCTCCTCCCGGTCGTCCACTGGCTTCCGCGTCGCCAGCGGGACCCGGTCTACCGGCTGCTCGGCAAGCGCGAAGGCGTGGGCGTCGAGCTCGTCTCCGCACGCCGCTTCCGCGCGCTGTTTCCGCCCGGCGTCCGTCTGCGGTGGGCGAGCCACTGGCCGACGCTGGCGCTCGTCGCCGAGCGGCCCGACTAGATTTGTCCGTTGCCTGCTGCTACAACCTGACGGCAATTCGCAAAAGGGGTCGAGCACCGTGAGGACGAATCTGCGGCGAAGCGGACGATGGCTCAGTGCGGCCGCGTTGCTGCTCGCGCTGGCTGCGCTGCTCGGCGGTCCCGCGGCAGCGGCCCCAGCGCCTCCGGAGGCGGTCACGTTCGACCCGTCCGACGTCACGCAGACGACCGCGGCGTTCCACGGGAGCGTCGACCCGAACGGCAGCGGCACGAGCTACGAGTTCCAGTACTCGACCCATGACAGCTTCGCCAGCTTCTCGCGCGCGCCCGACCCGGCGGGGGGCGCCGGGAGCGGGAACGATCCGGTCCCGGTCGACCCCACCGTCACGGGTCTGTCTCCGGACACCACGTACTTCGTTCGCCTCGTCGCCACCAACGGCCAGGGGTCGTCGACGGGGGCAGTGAAGGAGTTCAAGACGCTCCCGCGGCCGGCGCTCGCGATCAACGACATCGCCGTCACGGAGGGCAACAGCGGCGCGAAGTTCGCGTTCTTCCTCGTCGCGCTGCTGCACCCGACCTCGGGCACGCTCATGGCGAGCAGTGAGACCGTCGACGTCAGCTTCTCGAGCTCGCTCGGCACTGCCACCGAGGGTGCCGACTGCACGCCGGGCGTCGACTACGTCGGTGTCGCCGGCACGCTCGAGTTCGATCCCGGGGAGGCGACGCGCTCGATCGCCGTGCCGCTCTGCGGAGACCGCGCCGTCGAGCCGAACGAGACGACGTTCATGAACCTGTTCGGACCGTCGAAGGCGACGATCGCGGACGGGCGTGGGCAGCTGACGATCGTCGACGACGACCCCGTCATCACCGTCAGCGACTCCATTGACTTCGAGGGCAACTCCGGAACGAAGCCGTTCACCTTCTCGGTCCTCCTGTCCCGGCCGGCCTCGGAGCCCACGACGATGACGTACTCGACGGCGAACGGGCTGGCGCTCGCACCCGGCGATTACGTCGCGACGAACGGCGCTATCACTATCCCGGCGGGTCAGACCTCGGGGACCGCGACCGTGCTCGTGAACGGCGATACCAGCGTCGAGGATGACGAGACCTTCTTCTTCCAGATCGCAAACGTCTCGGCCGGCCAGGTAGAGGACAACACCGGGCTGGGCGTGATCCGAAACGACGACAACCCAGCCGAGCCGCCCCCGCCACCTCCGCCGCCGCCCCCGCCACCTCCGCCGCCGGAACCGCTCGCGCCACCTCCGCCGCCGCCTCCCCTTCCGCCGCCGCCGCCTCCCCCTCCGCCGCCTCCGCCGCCCCCGCCGTCGCGGCTGTCGATCGGCACGCCGGTGAAGACCCTGAAGGTCGTCAGCGGCTTCGTCACCGTGCCCATCGTCTGCGACAGAAGGGCAGCGTCGGAGTGCGACGGTGCGGTGACGCTGAAGTCAGGCCGCGTTCGCCTGGGCGGCGGGCTGTTCGCGACCAAGCCGGGCAAGCGAGACCCCGTCCTGGTCGCGCTCACGAAGAAGGCCCGCACGCTGATGCGGTCGCACAAGCGGCTGCGCGCGAAGCTCTTCATCACGGCGAAGGACCGCGCCGGCAAGAAGGCGCGGATCACTCGCTCGGTTCAGCTCGTCCGCAAGTAAGGAGTGCTCTCGCCGCGGCCGGCTAGGTGACGCCGGCGCCGTCGAGGCAGGCCCGCAGGTAGTGCCTGGCGACGTCCGCGCAGGCACTTCGCCGGCCCTCGCTCGACGCGTGAAGCGAGCCGAGGATCGTCCCGATACCGCTGAAGCAGCGCGCGCGCTCCCCCTTGGGCGCGCGTTTGCACAGCCCCGAGGCCTCGCGCCCTCCGGCGTAGTTCGAGGTCATGTCGCGCGAGGCTCCGTAGATGCAGTCGCTCTGTCCGCTACCGGCGATCCGGCAGAGGCGCAGGATCTCCGGCGGGTTCTGCCTGGTGAAGCCGGAGGCGTCACGCCCGTACGACTGGAAGCACGTCGCCACCCACGCGTGCTCCACACCGCGGCAGATCTTCGCCGCCTTCTGCCAGTTGTAGCCGTTCGCCTGGAGGATGCGGGAGGTGACCATGAGATAGCAGTAGACCTTGAATTTCGTCTTCACGATCCGGCTGTCGCACGGGTACACGAGGTCCTTCGCGCGCAGCCACGGCGAGTGGAAGCCGTAGGACGAGGAGATGTTCTCCATGAACACGCCGCCCGAGCACGACGTCTGATCCCAGCCGGTCGCGAGCCGGTCGCAGATGTTCAGCGCGAGCGGCATGTTGTAGCCCGTCTGGAGCATCAGCCCGTGGCCGAGGCCGTGGACGCACTGGTAGTAGAGGTACGTGTTCTGACGGATGTAGTTGTCGTCGCAGACGCCCCTGGCCACGCGCCCGAGCCCCGACGGTGTCGTGATTCCGGAGAACGCGCGCTCGAGGATCCCGTGGTAGTAGCCCGACCAGCAGCTCGCCGACCCCTGCGCGAACGTCCGCGCGACATTGCCGTCGTTCCGGGCCAGCGACGCGGATCCGATCGTGTGCGCGATCCGATGGCAGTCGCTCTCGACGGCCTTGTTCTGGCGCATGTCGCGATCGAAGACGGCGAGCGCCGCCTTCGGGCCCGCGTGGTAGGCGAGGTTGCCGAATGCCTGCTCGAGGCAGCGCGTCTCGCCGCTGCACTCTCCGAGCTTGGTGTCGTCGGGCTCGAACGTGCCGGCCACGGGATGGAAGCCCTTGCCGGCCCCGACGGGCGGAGCTTCGTCGCTCCCGCCGCAGCCGGCGAAGGCGAGCAGAAGCAGAGCGACGATCGGAAGTAGCCGCGACAAGAGAATCAAGAGTAGACGAGCCTTCGGCGAATTCGCGGGTCCGGTTCTCGGAGCGCACGGTAGGCTTCGGCACGGGGATGGCATTCCTGAAGTCCGAGGAGGGTCGCGCCGCCCGCGCGAGGCTCGAAGACGAGCGTCGCCGTCGCGACGAAAGCCCGGCGCGGCGGTTCGAGTACACCGTCCTGCGCGTGGGGTCGAAGGCGCGCGCCGAGGGGCCGCTCAACGAACTCGGGAGCAAGGGCTGGCAGCTCGTCCAAGCGGTGGAGATGGAGGGTCACCTCGCCTTCTACCTCGAGCGCGAGATCTTTCCGTTCGAGGCCGGCGAGCCGGAGGCCGAACCGGAGGCCGAGGCCGAGGACACCGGCGAGGTCGAAGCCGCCGAGGCGGCCGGCGAGAGCACCGACTAGCAGCTAGGCGAAGAGCAGATACAGCACCGCCACCACGGCGGTTGCGAGCACGAGGAAGACGAAGCCGGCGAGCACGAGCGCACCGACCATCGTGCGCGAGTGCACCTCGCGCGGAAGCCTGCGCGGGCCATCGTCGGGCACCACGATCCCCTTCGCGCGGAGCTGCTCGTGGACGCGTTGGCGGATCGCGGCTCCGAGGTCGTCCGCGACCGCGCTTGCCTCGCGCGCGAGCTCGCGCTCGCGCCCGGCGAACGGCACGGGCGTCGGCCGCTCGGCCGTGCGCAAGGGCCCGAACTCCGACGGCAGATCAGGTACGGCGACCTGGAAGACCTGCTCGGTGTGCTCGAGATCCTTGAGCGCGTGCTCGCCGAGGTCGCGGAGCTCGACGCCCTCGGGGGCGTCCGGACCGAGCAGCGCGCGAGTGGTCGACGAGATCAGCACCTGGCCGCCGTAGGCGACGGAGCAGAGCCGGGCGGCGCGCACGACGTCAAGGCCGAGGTAGCCCTCCTCGCCGACCGACGGCTCCCCGGTGTGGAGGCCCATGCGGACGCGTATGTCCGCCTGCTCGGGCCATGCGTGACCGCGGAGTGCACGCTGGCCGTCGACGGCCGCCGTGACGGCGTCCCGGGCACGAGGGAAGGCGAAGAAGAATGCGTCGCCCTGCGTGTCGACCTCCCGCCCGTCGCGCGCTGCAAACGCCTCGCGCAACAGGCGGCGGTGGTCGGCGAGCACGTTCCCCCAGCGCTCGCCGAGCTCGCGCGTGAGCCTCGTCGAGCCCTCGATGTCGGAGAAGAGGAATGTGACGGTGCCGCTCGGGAGCGTGCTCACCGCCGGCACTCGCCGGTCTCTCCCCCACAGCAGCCCACATTGAAGCGGCAGCGCGGGCACTGCCAGGTCCCGTGTCGCCACTCCATCGCCGCGGCGCAGCGCAGGCACGGCTCAACGGTCGGCGCGGGCTCGCTCACATCATCCAGCGTAGTCAGGTCAGCCGACGTAGTACTCGTCGGCGACGGCGAGCGCTTCGTCCAGAATCGCGATCCCCTCGTCGAGCTCTTCGCGCGTGATCGACAGCGGCGGGCAGACCATGACGACGTTCCAGTGCGTCATCAGGTAGAGCCCGCGCTCGAGCGCTGCCTTCGCCATCCGCGTGATCGGCGCCGCCGCTTCCCCGGCTGCGTTGAACGGCACCAGCGGCTCGCGGGTCGCGCGATTCTTGACCAGCTCGAGCCCCCAGAAGCAGCCGAGCCCACGGACCTCGCCGACGCAGGGATGCCGCTCCGCGAGCTGCGCCAGCTCGTCGCGGAACGCGTCACCGGCCTCGGCTGCGTGCTCGACGATGCCCTCCTCCCGGAACGCCTCGATCGAGGCGACCGCGGCGGCACAGGCGAGCGGGTGGCCGCTGTAGGTGAGACCGCCGGCGAAGAAGCGGCCACGGATCCACTCCGCAATCGGCTCGGAGATCACCATCGCGCCCAGCGGGACGTAGCCCGAGTTGATCCCCTTGGCGACGGTGAGGATGTCGGGCACGACGTCCCAGTGCTCGCAGGCGAACCACTTGCCGGTGCGGCCGAACCCGGCCATGATCTCGTCGCAGATCAGCACGATCCCGTAGCGGCCGCAGACCTCCCGGATCGACTTCAGGTAGCCGTCGGGCGGGACGATGATCCCGTTCGTTCCCACGACCGTCTCGAGGATCACGGCGGCGACGGTCTCCGGCCCCTCGTACTGGAGGATCTCCTCGAGGTGCGGCGCGCCGGTGCAGACCGGGCAGGGATCGGGATGCCCCGCGGGGCAGCGATACGTGTACGGATCGAGCATGCGGACGACGCCCGGGATGCCCGGCTCGGCCGCCCATCGGCGCGGGTCGCCCGTGAGCGTGATCGCGCCGCCCGTCGCCCCGTGGTAGGAGCGGTAGCGGGCGATCACCTTGTGCCGGCCCGTGTACCAGCGCGCGAGCTTGATCGCGTTCTCGTTCGCCTCGGCCCCACCGTTGGTGAAGAACGCCATCGAGAGGTTCCCGGGCGTCACCTCGGCGAGCAGCCGCCCGAGGGTCGAGCGCGATTCGCTCGCCATCGGCGGGCCGATCGTACACAGCCGTTCAGCCTGCTCCTTGATCGCGGCGACGACCCGCGGGTGCTGGTGGCCGATCGAGACGTTCACGAGCTGGGACGCGAAGTCGAGGTAGCGCTTGCCGTCGTAGTCCCAGAAGTGCCGCCCCTCAGCGCCGGCCACGGCGATCGGCGCGATCGCGTCCTGCACCGACCAGCTGTACAGGACGTAGCGCTTGGCGTCCTCGAGGATCTGCTCGCCGAGCTGAGGGTCGCTCTCGACGGTCGCCATCCGCGGGAGCTTATCCCTCGGGGAGAGCGATCAGCTCCGGACTTGCACGTTGCCCTCGACGTCCCAAGGCCCGAAGCGCGGCAGGTTCGGACTGTTGCAGAACGCCTCGTTCGCGGCTTCGTTGCCGAACCCGACCAGGCCCGACTGATCGGGCGAAGCGTTCGCGCCCTCGTCGTTGTCGAAGACCTGGAACCAGGCGAACACGCCGGGCGGTAGCGTCGGATCGTTGCTCACAGTGATCACCCCGCCGATCTTGGCGCGGTTACCGTCATACACGTTCATACACGTCACCTCGACGTGGAAGTTGAACGACTCGCCCAGGGCGCGCTGGTGATATTCGAACTGCCCGGCGACGGAGCCGTCCGTGTACTTCTTGGCGTTGAACGAGAGCGGGTGATTCGCAACTTCGACGGCGAACGGACTCGGAGGCCCCGGAGGGACCGTCCAGTGGATGCCGCCGGTCGCCGAGGCGATCAGGCCGGACTCCGCGGTTGCCGTCGCGGGCACGGTGAGCAGGCCGGCGATCCCGGCGATGAGCAGCAGATGACGGACGTGCATCGATTTCCTCCTCGGTTGGGAGGCTCAGGATCGTCGGGCCGCCGCGGCACGTCTTGAACGCACCTGCTCAGCGTGGAACGTGCGGCGCTTCTTCGCGGAAGCGCGCGGGCGTCGTTCCGAAGTGCCGCCTGAACATGCGGGTGAAGTGGCTCTGATCCGCGAACCCGGCTTCGGCTGCAATTTCCGCAATCGGCCTGCCGTCACCGGCGATCTCCGCCGCCGCCCAGTCCAGCCGCAGACGGCGGCCGTACTCGCCGACCGACATTCCGTACCGGGCGCGAAAGACGCGTGCCAGGTGGGTCGCGTTGACGCCGACGGCCGCCGCCAGCTCGCTCAACCCGACCGAGTCGCCGAGGCGCGCCCGTAGAAGCTCCTCGGCCGAGGCCAGCCACCTCGGTGCCCGTCCGACGCGTCGCTCGATCGCCGCCTCGCGCGCGGTTGACGCCAGGATCTCGAGCGCGAAGCCTTCCGCGGCCATCGGGGCCGCTGCGTCGCGGGCACGGAGCTCGGCTGCGAGCCGCCAGGCGAGCCAGCTGAAGCCCCGCCCGCGGAGCTCCACGAGGCGCCGGAAAGCATCCGGCATCCGCGTCGATTCGCTGCTCGGGCGGATGATCAACATCGTCGATCCGACAGGACCGAATCGGGCGCCGTGCCAGAGGCCTGCTGGCATGGCGAACGCGCCGCCCCTCCCGAAGTCCATCGTCTTCGCGCGAAACGACTTCACCATGTTCCCGTCGAGGACGAGCGCCAGATATGGGCGCTGGGGTTCGAACGGGTCCTGCAGGTAGCCAGGCGGGAAGCGAAGCTCGGAGAGGATGAGGCCGTTGACCTCCGCAGAGGTGACGAGGACGCCGTCGTCCTCCGTCACGTCGGCGAAGGGCGCTGCCATCACCGACTAGGACCGCAACCGCGGGGGCTAGTTAGTAACCAGAGGGGATCGAGGGCGGCGGCGTGCCGATCACGATCGCGATCTCCCTCCCGTTCGTCAGCTCGATCGTGCGGGGATCTCCCGCGTAGCGCTCACCGTCGACGAAGATCGAGATCGGTGCGCGGGGCCGGCAATACCCGCCGACGCACATCCCGTCGAGGCGCACGTCCCACTCGTTGAAGAACTCGCCGAGCGTGTTCGGGCGCGCCTGCTGCGACTCGGTGTGCAGGACTCCCGTGTAGTCGTGCGTGTGCAGAGGTGAGATGCACGGCCGCGTGCAACGGCGGATGCCGCCGTAAGCGAGGCGCCCGCTCTCGTCGACGGCCCGCCGCACGCCTGGGTCGCGGATCTCGATCCCGATGCCGGATGGCACAGGCTTGGGTGCCCCGTTTACGAAGACGTCGAGGTGCGCGTGCACGTGGTAGGAGAGGAACTCACGGTACTCGGGCCGGAGCCCCGCGAGCCTCATGCGATGCAGCGGGTCCGGGGGCGCCGGCCAGGGAGCAGCGCCATTTGCGGGCCGTGGCGCAGGAGCGGTCGACGTCGACGGGTTCGCATCGCCCCCGCCGCAACCCGCCAGCGCGACGAGCGAGACGGCCACGACGAGCGCTCGGTGGATCATCGGGCGCCAACGGTACGCGCTACGGTGCACGCAACACCTGAGGAGGCGGGGATGACGGAGCTGGTACAGGCGCCGACCGGCGAGCGCAGCGAGGGAATTACGAGGATCAGCCACTGGGTCGGGGGCGAAATCGTCCCCGGAGAATCGGGCCGCAGCGGCCCCGTCTACAACCCGGCGACGGGCGAGCAGACGGGGGCCGTCGACTTCGCGAGCGTCGAGGAGGTCGATCGCGCCGTCCAGCGCGCACGCGAGGCGTTCCCGGCGTGGCGCGCTTGGTCGTTGTCGAAGCGCACCGACCTCCTGTTCCGAATCCGGCAGCTTGTCCTCGAGCACAAGCAGGAGATCGCCGCGATCCTCACCGCCGAGCACGGCAAGGTGCTCTCCGACGCCGCCGGCGAGGTACAGCGCGGCCTCGAGGTGCTCGAGCACGTCTGCGGGATCCCGACGCTGCTGCGAGGCGACTACTCGGAGCAGGCCTCGACCGGGATCGACGTCTACTCGATCCGCCAGCCCGTCGGCGTCGTCGCCGGGATCACGCCGTTCAACTTCCCGGCCATGGTCCCCATGTGGATGTGGGGGCCCGCGCTCGCGTGCGGCAACGCGTTCATCCTGAAGCCCTCGGAGAAGGATCCGTCCGCGTCGCTCTTCGTCGCGCAGCTCCTGAAGCAGGCCGGCGTTCCCGACGGCGTCTTCAACGTAATCCACGGCGACAAGGTCGCGGTCGATGCAATCCTCGAGCACCCGGGCATCAGCTCGGTCAGCTTCGTCGGCTCGACGCCGATCGCCAAGTACATCTACGAGAACGCCGCCAAGCACGGCAAGCGCGTGCAGGCGCTCGGTGGGGCGAAGAACCACATGGTCGTGCTGCCCGACGCCGACATCGACATGGCGGCCGACGCCGCCGTCAGCGCCGCCTACGGGTCCGCCGGCGAGCGCTGCATGGCCGTGTCCGTGGTCGTGACGGTGGGCGACGTGGCCAACAGGCTCGTCGAGGCGATCAAGGAGCGGCTGCCGAACGTGAAGATCGGGCCGGGGATGGAGCCCGACTCCGAGATGGGCCCGCTGATCACGCGCGAGCACCGCGAGAAGGTCGCCTCGTACATCGACAGCGCGCGCGAGCAGGGCGCCACGGTTGTGAGCGACGGCCGCGACCTGGACGTCGACGGGGGCGGCTTCTTCCTCGGCGTGTCCCTGCTCGACGAGGTCAAGCCCGAGATGGACGCCTATCGCGACGAGATCTTCGGGCCGGTGCTGTCGGTGGTGCGAGCGGACACGTATGACGAGGCCGTCAAGCTCGTGAACGAGAACCCGTACGGGAACGGCGTCGCGATCTTCACCCGCGACGGTGGCGCGGCGCGCCGGTTCCAGTTCGAGGTCGAGGCCGGGATGGTGGGCGTCAACGTGCCGATCCCCGTGCCCGTCGCCTACTACTCGTTCGGCGGCTGGAAGTCGTCGCTCTTCGGCGAGTCACACATCTACGGCCCGGAAGGGATCAACTTCTACACGCGCGGCAAGGTCGTCACGAGCCGCTGGCCCGACCCGGCGACGAGCGTCGTCGACCTCGGCTTCCCGCAGACGCGTTAGGCGACCGCGGGTCGCGGCGTGCGCGCCGTCGTCGTCGGCGGAGGGATCGGCGGGCTCGCGGCCGCTGCGGCGCTGCGGCTGGTGGGCTGGGAGGCGATCGTCCTCGAGCATGCGACCGTGCTCGATCCGGTCGGGGCTGGCCTCGGGCTCGCCGACAACGCGCTCCGCGCGCTCGATCGAATCGGCGCGGGCGACGCGGTGCGGGAACGCGGTGCGTCCGCGGCCGTCGTGCGCATCCTCTCCCGGCAGGGCGCTGTCATCACCGCCGTGCCCGTGGCGAAGCGTGGCTGGGAGCTGCTCGGCATCCACCGAGCCGACCTCCAGGAGGCGCTCTTCGACGTCGCCGGCCACAACGCTGTCCACCTCGGCAGAGGCTGTAGCGCGTTCCGCGAGGAGCGCGGCAGAGTCGTCGCCGAGCTGGAGGATGGGTCCGAAGAAGCGGGAGACGTGCTCGTCGGCGCCGACGGCATCCGCTCGACGCTCCGCGCTCAGTTGCTCGCGGACGGCCCTCCGGAATACGCCGGCTACCTCGGCTGGCGGGCGGTCGTGTCCTTCGAGGACGAGCGTCTGGAGGGAGCGATGAGCGAGAGCTGGGGCAGCGGCCTGCGGTTCGGACTCGTGCCGATCGGGCGCGGGCGCCTGTACTGGTTCGCCTCCGAGACCGCGCCCGAGCCGCCCGCGCCGATCGTCCCCGGGCGAAAGGCTGAGCTGGTGCGGGCAGCAGCCGGCTGGCACGAGCCGATCGAGGCGGTCGTGGACGCGACGCCCGAGCACGCGATCTCCGGCACGGGGATCTACTGGCGGAAGCCGGTTAGCCGCTGGGGCGGCGGCCGTGCGACGCTGCTCGGGGACGCCGCGCACCCGATGACGCCCGACATCAGCCAGGGGGCGGCTCAGGCGCTCGAGGACGCCGTCGTGCTCGCGGCCGCGTTGCGCGGCGCGGTCGACGTGCCCGCGGCCCTCCGTGCGTACGAAGCGGCACGCCGGAAGCGAACGAGCCGGATCGTGAAGCGCTCTCGCGCGCTCGGACGGCTCGCCCAGTCGGCGAACCCGTTCGCCACGCGCGCGCGAGTAGCGCTCTTCAAGCTGCCGGAAGCGATGCAGGTGCGCCAGCAGAGGTGGATCGTGGAGCACGACCTGCCGACGCTCTCCGAGCCCGCGTAGGACGCGCTAACCGCGCGCGACCGTCGCTCGTCCTTACAACTGTGAACGCGGGCGTCGCGACTGCGGCAGGGCTCACGTTGCTCGCGCTGCTGACGCCGTCGGCGGCCGCTGTCGTCCCGGCGGCGCAGCAGATCTCCGTCGACCCCTTCACCGATACGGTCGGACAGCACGAGACCGCCGTCGAGCCCGACAGCTTCTCGTTCGGCAACACGGTCGTGGCCACGTTCCAGGTCGGCCGCATCACCTCCGGAGGCGCGTCGGGGATCGGCTGGGCGACTTCGACCGACGGCGGGACGACCTGGAGCAAGGGTGTGCTCCCTGCGCTGACCCTGTCCGGGTCGCCGCCCGGACCGCTCTCTCTGGCCTCCGACCCCGCCGTCGCCTACGACCGCGTCCACGGCGTGTGGCTGATCAACGTGCTCGGCGCCCGGGGAGACCCCGACCATCGGTCGAGCTCGGTGCTCGTGAGCCGTTCCGCGGACGGGCTGTCGTGGTCGGCCCCGATCGCCGCGTCGCCTGACGACGGCACCTTCCGGCACGACAAGAACTGGATCGCCTGCGACAACGGAACGGCCAGCCCGTTCGCGGGCCGCTGCTACGTCGCCTGGGCGAGCCCGTTCGGACAGGCAACTCGTCTTGCGCTCTCAGTCTCCACCGACGGCGGCGCCACGTGGGGAGCGCCGACCTTCGTCTCGGCCGCCAGCGGTTTCGGGGCGCAGCTGTTGACGCTGCCGAACGGGACGCTCGTCGTCGCGGATGCGCAGGAACCGGGCGTGCAGGCTGTCCGCTCCACGGACGGAGGGCGGACGTTCTCGTCGCCCGTGCTGGTCACGGCGCTTCGGGTTGCGGAGACACCGGGACTCCGCGCGCCGCCATTCCACACCGGCGAGGTCGACGGCGGAGGTCGCATCTATCTCGCTTGGCCGGACTGCCGCTACCGGAGCCCTTGCACCAGCGACATCGTGCTCACGAGCTCGACGGACGGCATGAAGTGGACGCGTGCGCGGCGCGTGCCGACCGGCGACTCGTTGGCCGGCTTGCAGCATGTCCTGGCCGGGCTCGCAGTCGACCCGACGACTCGCGGGGCACGCGCGCGGCTCGGATTGACCTTCTACGTGCTGACACCGCGCGGGTGCGACCGCGATGCGTGCAGCATCGCGCCGCTCTATGTCGGCTCGGGCGACGGGGGGAGAAGCTGGAGCGCCGTGCAGACGCTCGCGCCGGCGACGCCGCTGCCGGCGTACCCGCTCGCAGGCGCGCGCTTCCTCGGAGACTACGTCTCCACTTCGTTCGTCGGCGGCGGAGTCGCCGTGCCGGTGTTCGCCTCCGCCTTCGCCCCGTTCGACGGGCGTTTCCACCAGGGCGTCTTCGCCACCACGGTGGCGCCGCTTCCCGCCGCCGCGCCGCCGCTGCGACTGGGAGCGGTGAAGATCACACCTTCCCGCCCGCGCGCGCGCGGGAGCGTCAGCGTCTCGGCGGCGGTCGTGCCCGCGTCCCAGGGGACGGTGTCCTGCGCCGCACGCGCGGGCCGAATCCGCCTCGCGCTCCGTAGCCGGCGCACGGCGGCCGGCCGGGTGACGTGCACCTGGCGTGTTCCCGCCGCGGCGCGGCTTCGCCGCGTCACCGGCTCGCTCACGGTGACGACGCCCGAAGCCGACGCCACGCGCAGCTTCTCGTTCCGGGTGCCCGCGTAGGCCACGTGGACCGCCGCCGGCCCGTTCTGATCGGGACGCTGGCGACGCTCGCGCTGCTCGCGGCGTCGGCCCGCGCCGAAGTCCCGCAGCCTCAGCAGATCTCGTTCGACCCCTTCACCGACACGAGCGGCCAGCACGAGACGGCGGTCGAGCCGGACAGCTTCTCCTTCGGCAACACCGTCGTCGCCGCGTTCCAGGTCGGCCGGATCGCGTCGGGAGGCGCATCGGGCATCGGCTGGGCGACGTCGACGAACGGGGGCATGACCTGGACGAAGGGCGTTCTGCCTCGGCTCACGCAGCACGGCTCGCCGCCCGGGCCGCTGACCGCCGCATCGGATCCTGCCGTCGCGTACGACCAGGTGCACGGCGCATGGCTCGTCTCGATCCTCGGGCTTCGAGACGGGCGCTCGGGACTCGCGAGCTCCTTGCTCGTGAGCCGCTCGCCGGACGGATTGGTGTGGAGCGCTCCGGTCGTCACATCCGGGGAGCCGGGGTTCTTCGGCCACGACAAGAACTGGATCGTCTGCGACAACGGCGCTCGCAGCGCCTACCGGGGCCGCTGCTACGTCGTCTGGACGGCCGTGGCCGAAAGCGATGCGCTCCTGGTCGCGCCGTCGGACGACGGCGGAGCGACGTGGGGCACGCCCACCGTCGCGGAGTCGGCGAGCGGGTCGGCCTGGCAGCCGCTCGTCCGCCCCGACGGGACGCTCGTCGTCGTGTACGTGGGCGAGGGCGGCATCCGCGCGGTGCGCTCGAGCGACGGAGGACGGACGTTCTCCCGTTCCGTCCGCGTCGCCTCGCGCCCGACCGCGTCGACGCCCGGGATGCGTGCTCCCTCGCTTCCGAGCGCCGAGGTCGACGCCGCCGGCCGCATCAGCGCCGCCTGGCACGATTGCCGCTACCGCTCCCGCTGTCGATCGAACGACATCGTCCTCTCCAGCTCGGCGGACGGCGTGCGCTGGACGCGGCCACGACGTGTCCCGACCGGCGCCGCGCTCGACGGCCTCCAGCACGTCGTTCCCGGCCTCGCAGTCGACCGCGCAACTCGCGGCGCGAGGGGCCGGCTGGCGCTGACGTTCTACGCGCTCGCGCCTCGCGGTTGCGAGGGGAACGCGTGCGCAGTCGCGCCGCGGCTCGTCTCGTCGCGCGACGGCGGCCGCAGCTGGAGCGCCCCGCAGCCACTCATGTCGGCGCTGCCGCTCTCCGCATACCCCCAGGCCAGCGGCGGCCGATTCCTCGGCGACTACATCTCGACCTCGTTCGTCTCTGGGGGCGTCGCCGTACCAGTATTCGCCGCCGCGCTCGGCCCGTCCGACGGCGGCTACCACCAGGGAGTCTTCGCCACCGCGGTCACCCCGCTTCCGGCGGCGGCTCGGCCGCTTACCGTGGGCCCCATCCGTTCGGAGCCCCGACCGCCGCGTGCGACGCGATCGCTCACGGTGTCGGCGACCGTCCTACCGACAGCGCGCGCGGCGCAGATCGCATGCACGGCGGCCGTCGGGGACGCCCGACTCCGAGCGCAGCGCAGCGCAGTCGTCGGCGGCCGCGCAATCTGCGCCTGGCGCCTTCCGAGCTCCTCCGCCGGCCGCCGCGTCAGCGGCTCGATCGCGGTCGCGACGCCGGAGGCCGACGCCCGGCGTGCCTTCTCCTTCCGCGTTCGCTAGCGCGGAGGAGCGACGCCCCTGCTCGAGGCCGGCGAACGCTTGTGGCTCTGAGCCACAAGCTCTGTCCGTCGCGCGACGACGTGGAAGACGTGCCAGTGCTTGGGCTCGCCGACCGCGGTCTGGCCGTCGGCCTCGACCTCCTCGAAGCGCTCGAGCTCGAAGCCGTCGAAGAGGGCCTCGGCCTGCGCGCGGGTCAGGAAGGTCATGTCCCGGTCCGTGGCCCACTGGTCGCGGTCGCCGAACAGCTGACCGCTGAAGCGTCCGCCTGGGACGAGCGAGTTGCGGATGCGAGCCCACACGTCGGCGAAATGCTCCGGAGCGCCGAACGGAAGCGAGAAGCCCGCGTTCACGAGGTCGGCCTGCGGCCAGACAGCCTCCTCGAAGCGCGCGACCGCGGTCTCGAGGAGCGGATTGCCGGCAAGCCCTTCGCGACGCCGCAGGCGCTCGATCGCTTCCGGCTCGGCGTCGATCGCGAGCACGCGCCAGCCGCGGCGGGCGATCTCGACCGTCTCGCGTCCGTCGCCAGAGCCGAGGTCGACGGCGAAGCCGACTCGACCCTCGCGCTCGAACCGGTCGAGCGCCTCGAGGACGGTGTCGTGGGGCGGCCGGTCAGCGACCGCGTCGTAGAACTCGGCCCAGCGCGACGACGCGATCACGCCGCGGCAGCGGCGCGCGCAGGCGGCAGCTCCTCCATGAAGAGCGCCCGCTTCACGAACTGCCCGCTCCCGATCCGGCCCACGAGCTCGCCGTTGTCCACGAGCACCTCCCCCCGGCGCAGGACCACCTCGGGCGACCCCGTTACCGTCGTCCCCTCGAAGAGGCTGTAGTCGCACCTCGAGTGGTGCGTCGCGGCCGAGATCGTCACCCGCTTGTCAGGGTCGAACACGACGACGTCGGCGTCACTGCCGATGGCGATCGTGCCCTTGCGCGGGTAGAGCCCGAAGAGCTTCGCCGGGTTCGTCGCCAGCAGCTCGACCATCCGCTGGAGCGAGATCCGCCCGTCGCGCACGCCGAACTGGTGGATCATCTGCAGCCGGTTCTCGATCCCCGGCGGGCCGTTCGGGATCTTCGAGAAGTCGTCCCGGCCGAGCGTCTTCTGGCCGTCCCAGTTGAACGAGCAGTGGTCGGTCGAGACGACTGAGAGGACGTCGTTCTTGACCGCCGTCCACAGGTGCTCCTGGTTCTCCCTCGGCCGCGGCGGCGGCGTGTAGACGTACTTGGCGCCCTCGAAGTCCGGGCGCTCGATGAACGAGTAGTCGATGAAGAAGTATTGCGTACACGTCTCGCCCCAGACGTCCCAGTCCTTCTCGCGGGCGATCTGGATCGGCTCGATCGCCTCCTTGCACGAGACGTGGACCACGTAGAGGTTGCAGCCTGCGACGCGCGCGAGCTGGATCGCGCGGTTCGTCGCCTCGCCCTCGGTCTCGGGGGGCCGCGTCAGCGCGTGGTACTTCGGTTCCGTTTCCCCGCGCTCGAGCGCCTGCCTCACGAGCACGTCGATCGCGTCGCCGTTCTCGGCGTGCACCATGACGAGCGCGCCTGTTTCCGCGGCGACCTGCATCGCACGGAAGAGCGTCTCGTCGTCGACCATGAGGGCGCCCTTGTAGGCCATGAAGAGCTTGTACGACGTGACCCCCTCGTCGGCGAGCGCGGCAAGCTCCTCGAACGAGCCGCCCTCGCGCAGGTCGGTGACGGCCATGTGATAGCCGTAGTCGATCAGCGCCTTGCCGTTCGCCTTTTCGTGCCAGGTCTCCAGCGCCCGGCCGAACTTCCGGCCCTGCGGCTGGAGCACGAAGTCGATGTGGCAGGTAGTGCCGCCGAAGGCGGCGGCGAGGTGTCCCGACTCGACGTCGTCGGCCGTGACCGTCCCCCCGAACGGCATGTCGAGGTGCGTGTGCGGGTCGATGCAGCCCGGGAGGACGTACTTGCCGGCGGCGTCGATCACGCGGTCGGCCTGCACGTCGAGCGACTCGCCGATCAGCGTGATTCGCTCGTCCTCAACGTAGACGTCGCCCACGTAGTCGTCGGCGGCGGTGACGACGCGGCCGCCCTTGATCAGAACCGACATGGTTGCCTCCTGGAAGACGAAGTGGCCGCAGGGAGTATCGCTCCCCACGGCCACTTGTCGAGGTCGTATCGACGGAGCTAGGCGCCGCCCGGCGTCACCTTCACGGTCGCGGGCTTCCAGCGCTTGCCGAACACGTCCACCTTCTGCTTGCGCAGCATCGCGACCGCCGCACGCGCGATGTCGGTCCGGTACGCCGCCCTGCTGACCGGCTTCCTGACCGCCTTGAACTGCAGCGCGATCCGCGCTGTGCGCTTGAACGCGACGGGGTCCATGACGCCGACAGGCAGCCTGGTAGGCCAGATCAGCTTGTTGATCTCGTTCATCTGCCACCGCTGGTGGCCACGACCGAGCGCGGTTCCGAAGCGCAGCGTGATGTTCGTGCACTCGAGGTAGTGGTCCCGGCAGTACGCCCAGCCCTTGAGCGTCGCCGCGACGAACCGCTTCG
Source organism: Actinomycetota bacterium (assembly GCA_046725345.1). Taxonomy (GTDB): domain Bacteria; phylum Actinomycetota; class Thermoleophilia; order Gaiellales; family Gaiellaceae; genus JBKOYJ01. The sequence goes on from JBKOYJ010000074.1 coordinate 18,232, forward strand.
CGATCTGCTGGTTTGCCTTCTTCTTGATCCAGTCGCCCCGGACGAAGATGCCGTCCTCGAGCATCGACGTCCCGACGTTCTCCATCGTGAAGATATGGAGGTCGCTCTTCTTGAAGAGCTTGCCCGTCTTCGGGTTCTTGATCTCGAGTACCTGGGCTAGCTCGTTGTAGGTCATCGCCGACGCCGCATCGGCCTGGTGGCCGACGAAGAAGTCCATCGAGAACGGCTGCTGCACGATCGTGACCTGGTTCTGGTCGAGCGGGTTGATGCCGTTCTTGCGCAGAGCGGCGTACACCTCGAACTCGTTGCCGCCGAGCCAGTTCGCGACCCTTCGCCCCTTGAGCTTCCTGATCGTGTTGAGGTTGCTGTCCTTCCACGTGAGTAGCGTCAGGCCAGAGCGCGTGAAGACCTGCGCGATGTTGACGAGGTTCGCGCCCTTGTCGCGCGCGGACATGAGGCTCGGAAGCCAGTCGAGCCCGAACTGCGCGCGGCCGCCGGCCACGACCGTCTCGGGCGTGATGCTGGGCCCGCCGGGCTTGATGTCGACCTCCAGGCCGTACTGCCGGTAGAAGTCCTTCTCGCGCGCTGCGTAGTAGCCGGCGAACTGCGCCTGCGTCACCCACTTCAGCTGGACGGTCACCTTCGTGAGCTTCGCCCCGGCGGCTCGCGGGGCGCCTGCGCCCGCCCCGACCGCGAGCAGCAGGGCGGCGCCGATCCCGGCGATCGCAGTCCATCTCCCCGTTCCTCTCATCCTTCCCCCTTCATTCGAACGACCGGGAATGGGCACGTTGTACCTCCTTACTCCGATTGGAACCCTGCCGACGGGTACCAGCCCGTCGCCAGGTGCTCCACCAGCGCGACGGCCGCGTAGAACGCGATTCCGAACGCACTCGCGACGACGATCCCCGCCCACGCGAGCGGGAAGTTGAACAGCGCGACGTTGCTCTGAATCAGGACGCCGAGCGCCTCGAACGAGCCGCCGAAGTACTCGCCCACGATCGCACCGATCATCGAGAGCACGGTCGCGACCTTGAGGCCCGTGAACACGAACGGCAGGGCGTTCGGGGCGCGCACGCGCCGGAAGATCGAGAGCTCCCCCGCAGCATACGAGCGCATCAGCTCGATCTGCTCCGGCCGAACCGAGGTCAGGCCGCGCACCGTGTTCACGAACACCGGAAAGAAGCAGAGGATGCCCGCGATCGCGGCCTTCGACGAGGGGTTGAACGGACCGAACCAGTTGTTCGTGATCGGTGCGAACGCGATGATCGGCACCGCGTTGGCGGCGATCGCGTAGGGCATCAGCGCCTCGCCTACCCGGCGGAAGCGGGCGACCGCGACCGCGACGAGGATGCCGAGGCCCGACCCGAAGACGAAGCCGGCGAACGCCTCCTTGAACGTGAAGACGCCTGCATGGCGGAGCGTCGTCCAGTTGTCGCGGAGCGCGTCCGCGATCGCGGATGGCTTCGGCAGCAGGAACTGCTTCACGTCGAACGCGTCCACCAGCGCTTCCCAGACTGCGATCACGAGCACGAAGACGACGAGCGCGGGGAGCCAGTCGGTCAACCGGCGGCCTGCTCCTCGCAGGAAGCCGCGGGGCACCGGCTCGACGACCGCACTCATACCCGCTGCTCCGTCGCCAGCGCGGGCTCGGTCGGCGCCAGGTCGGCGCCGGACGCCGCGAGGCGCTCGCGCACGTCGGTCACGAGCTCGAAGAAGCGCGGCTCCTCGCGCGTCTGCGCACCACGCGGCTGCGGGAGGTCAATGTCGACGATGCCGGCGATCCGACCGGGCCGCGGTGACATGACGACGACGCGCGTCGACAGGAACACCGCCTCCGGGATCGAGTGCGTGACGAAGACGATCGTCTTGCCGCTCGTCTCCCAGATTCGCAGCAGCTCCATGTTCAGCCGCTCGCGCGTCATCTCGTCGAGCGCGCCGAAGGGCTCGTCCATCAACAGGAGCGCCGGGTCGAACGACAGGGCGCGCGCGATCGAGACCCGCTGCTGCATGCCGCCCGAGAGCTGCCAGGGGTGGTAGCGCTCGAAGCCCGTCAGCTCGACGAGCTCGAGGAGCTCCCGCACGCGGTCGGCGCGCCGCCTCCGGCTCCAGCCGAGCAGCTCCAGCGGCAGCGCGATGTTCTTCGCGACGGTTCGCCAGTCGTACAGGACGGCGCTCTGGAAGACGATCCCGTAGTCGTGGTCACGGCGTGCCTGCTGCGCGCTCTTGCCGTTCACGACGATCTCGCCCGCGGTCGGCTGGGTCAGGTCGCCGACGATCCGCAGCAGCGTCGACTTGCCGCAGCCCGACGGCCCGATCAGGGAGACGAACTCGCGCGGCGCGATCTCCAGGTCGATCCCG
>JBKOYJ010000116.1:0-9596 GCA_046725345.1 Actinomycetota bacterium
GCCAGGCGTGGGCACCGGCGCCTTAGCGCCGGAATCCGTAGAGCGATACCTGCAGCGCGCGCATGACCCACATAGTCGCTAGGAAGAAGAGCACCATCGCCGGCAACGCGAACGTGAGGAGCGCCGCGCCCGGCGACATCCCGGCCGACACCGCGAGCGCCAGCACTGGCCCGACGAGGTGTGCGACGGCGAGCGCAAACAGCAGCCGGAGGGCCGCCCGCCAGAGGTCTTCCGGAGCGAGACCGGGAAAGCGGACGTGGACCCACAGCGCGAGCAAGGCGCCGGCGGCGCAGAGCACGAGCACGAACGCCTCGACGGTCATTCGAGACGTAAACGGCATCGGTCTCCTCGCGGGTACGCGAAGATCGGGCGCATGGACGCACGGGGGTTGCTGGAGCAGCTCGAGCGGGCCGAGTCCGACCCGTCCCCAGGGTTGGCCTATCTCGCCTCTCGCGAGCTGAGCATCGACGAGGACGCCGTCCGGGCGGCGCGTCGGCGGGCGCTGCTGATCCTCGCGGCCGGCGGGGATCCCCATCGCGAGCTGGAGCTCGACAGCCGGGCGGTTTCTTCGGTCGCTGCGGACCTGGACGCGCCCGGACCGCGGCGAGCGTTGGAGAGTGCGCTCGACCGGCTCCTGTCCGAGGCGAAGGGGCTACCGCGCGTCCAGAGCGCGCTCGTCGCGCTGCGTGCCGACGGAGAGCTCGCGTGGCGATGGATCGCTGCCGCGATCCTCGCCGAAGAGCTCGCCGAGCCATAACGAGATCCTCGGGGCGCCTTCTCCCGACGACTACAATCGCCCTCGATGTCAGAGATCGGGACGATGCGGGTGAAGAGCGGTCTCGCCGAGATGCTGAAGGGCGGCGTGATCATGGACGTCACGACGGCCGAGCAGGCGACGATCGCCGAGGAGGCGGGCGCCGTCGCGGTCATGGCGCTCGAGCGCGTCCCGGCGGACATTCGCGCCGAAGGGGGCGTCGCGAGGATGGCCGATCCCGAGCGGATCGCCGAGATCCAGCAGGCGGTCACGATCCCAGTGATGGCGAAGTGCCGCATCGGGCACTTCGTGGAGGCGCAGATTCTCGAGGCGCTAGAGGTCGACTACGTCGACGAGAGCGAGGTCCTGACGCCGGCCGACGAGGAGAACCACGTCGACAAGTGGAAGTTCACGATCCCCTTCGTCTGCGGCTGCCGGGATCTCGGGGAGGCGTTGCGCCGGCTCGCTGAGGGCGCCGCGATGATCCGGACCAAGGGCGAGGCGGGGACGGGCGACATCGTCAACGCCGTTCGCCACATGCGCGCGGTGTTCGGGGCCATCCGGCGTCTCGGCGCCGCGGATCCGGACGAGCTGTTCTCGGAGGCGAAGCGCCTGCAGGCTCCCTACGAGCTGGTGAAGTGGGTCGCCGAGAACGGGCGGCTCCCGGTGGTCACGTTCACCGCGGGTGGCATCGCCACCCCGGCCGACGCGGCCCTCTGCATGCAGCTCGGCGCGGACGGCGTCTTCGTCGGCTCGGGCATCTTCAAGTCCGGGAACCCGTCCGAGCGGGCGAAGGCGATCGTGGAGGCGACGACGCACTTCCGCGACGCCGACGTGCTCGCGCGCGTGTCCCGCGGCCTGGGCGAGCCGATGCGCGGCCTCGACGCCGCCGCGCTTCCCCACGAAGAGCTGCTCGAGACCCGCGGCTGGTAGCAGACGCCGTCGCGGCGTCGCTTCGGCGGGGGTCGGCGCTCGTTAGATTTGTGTCGTCGTGAGAATCGGCGTTCTGGCAGTTCAGGGGAACTTCCGCGAGCACGTGGCAATGCTTCGTCGGCTGGGGGCGGAGGCGGTCGAGGTGCGGAAGCCGGAGCAGCTCGACGGGCTCGACGGGCTCGTCATTCCGGGCGGCGAGTCGACGACGTTCATGCGCCTGATGCGGCTCTACGGCCTGGACGAGGCGGTGCGCCGCTTCCGCGGTCCCGTCCTCGGGACCTGCGCGGGGATGATCGTGCTCGACCGCGCGCATCTCGGTCTCGTCGGCCTCGAGACGGACCGGAACGCCTACGGTCGCCAGGTGGCGAGCTTCGAGGCCGATCTCGAGCTCGATGGCGAGGACGAGCCGCTGCGTGGCGTCTTCATCCGCGCGCCGCGCGTTCGCGAGACCGGGCCGGATGTCGACGTCCTCGCCGAGCTCGACGGCGAGCCGGTGCTTCTGCGCGAGGGCCGGTTTCTCGTCGCCTCGTTCCATCCCGAGCTGACCGACGACACGCGCGTCCACGAGCGCTTCCTCGGGCTCGTACGAGAGGAGGTCGGTACCGCTGGCCGGGCATAGCAAGTGGGCTCAGATCAAGCACAAGAAGAAGGCGACCGACGCGCGGCGCGGCAAGCTCTTCTCGAAGCTGACGCGTGCCATCATCGTCGCCGCGCGCGAGGGCGGCCCCGATCCGGCCGGGAATCTCTCGCTGCAGAACGCGATCGAGAAGGCGCGCGAGGCGTCGATGCCGAAGGACAACATCGAGCGCGCGATCGCGCGCGGCTCGGGCGCCGCCGGAGACGGCGCAGCCTTCGAGCACGTCACCTACGAGGGGTATGGGCCGGGTGGCGTCGCCGTCTTCGTCGAGGCGCTCACGGACAACCGGAACCGCACCGCCGCCGAGGTTCGCCACATCTTCAGCAAGCACGACGGCAACCTCGGAGAGTCCGGCTCCGTCGCGTGGCTGTTCGAGCGCAAGGGCGTCGTGCTCGTCGACACAGAGGGTGTCGACGAGGACGAGCTCACACTCGCCGCCGCCGAAGGCGGGGCCGAGGACGTGACCGCGGACGGGTCGAGCTTCCAGGTGACGTGTACTCCCGAGGACCTGAGCACCGTGCGCGCGGCGATCGAAGAGGCCGGCTTCGGCATCGAGGCCGCCGAGCTGACGATGGTCCCGAAGACGACGGTTCCGATCCAAGACGAGGGCGCGGCACGTAAGCTGCTGCGGCTGATGGACGCGCTCGACGAGAACGACGATGTGCAGGACGCGTATGCCAACTTCGACGTCCCCGAAGGTGTGATCGAGGCGGTCGAAGCTTGATCGAGGCTGTCGAGGCCGCGTAGATGGCCGTCGCAACGCGCACAGCCGGTCGCGTCGAGTCGCTGCTCTCGGCTCGGCAGTTCCTGAATCCCCAGCTCGCCGGCGACCGTCTCTACTTCGTGAGCGACCTCGCGGGACGGCTGAGCCTCTACGCGATGGACGTGGGGGGCAGCGTCCCGGATCCGCTGCTCCCGGCCGGCGTCGCGCTGCAGAACCCCGAGCTCGTCGGCGGATACCTCTACCGGATCCTTCCGGATCTCAACCGAATCGTCGTGATGATCGACAGCGACGGCGACGAGAACTACCAGCCGCTCGTCGTGCCACTGGAGGGAGGCTTCCCCGAGCCGCTCAACGAGGAGACGTTCGCCGGACGGCGCTCCCACCTCGTCGACGTCGATCCGGCGACCGGGACGGGCTACTTCATGTCCGAGTCCCGCGAAGAGGCGACGATGTACGGCCTCCGCAGCGACCTCGGCTCAGGCGCCGTGGAGACGCTCGCCGAGAGTAAGTATGGCGCCTTCCCGGTCGCCTGGACGCCGGACCACGAGCGCGTGATCCTGGCCGACGGGTACACCGCGGACGACACCGTGCTCTACGAGCCTGACCCCAAGACCGGTGGGCGGAGAATGGTCTGGGGAACGCCGATCGACGAGCGGCGCGAGGGTCAGGAGTATCCGTTGTCCGGCTTCCGAACCGGGCACTTCACCGTGAGCGGTCGTGGTCTTCTGCTGGCCACGAGCCTCGTCGACGACGCGTACGGCCCCGCGTATCTCGACCTCGAAAGCGGCGACGTGGAGCCGGTCGAGCTCACCGGCGTCGTCCATGAGGGCGAAGGCGAGCTCGAGCGCTTCGATCGGCTCGAGGGCGATCGCTTCCTGGCCAACTTCAACATCGACGGCGTCTCCTGGGCGTACGAGGCGACGTTCGACGAGGCCGGACGGAGGCTCTCGCTCGAAGACGTGCTCTGCGGGCGGGGCGAGCTCGAGGGCGGCGTCGCGCACGGACTCTTCCACGACCCGTCGTCGGGCCGCTTCTGTCTCTCGTTCTGCACCGCCACGACGCCCACGCAGCTCTACGTGCTCGAGAACGGGTCACGACCGGCGAGGCAGACACGTGAGCGGCCGCTCGGGCTCGACCCGGAGCTGCTGGCGCCGGGAGAGGACGCCTCGTTCGTCTCGCACGACGGCCTCCGCGTCTCCGCCCGGCTGTACCTGCCGTCCCCCAGCCTCGGCTTCGAGGGCCCGCGCCCGCTCGTCTACTACGTCCACGGCGGCCCGCAGGGGCAGGAGCGACCCAACTTCGCCTGGTTCTCGATGCCGCTGATCCAGATCCTGACACTCGAGGGCTTCGCCGTGTTCGTCCCCAACGCGCGCGGCTCCACCGGGTACGGCCAGGACTACATGAAGCGGGTCGACCGTGACTGGGGCGGACAGGACCGGCTCGACCACGTCCACGCGATGACGGAGGTGCTCCCGCGCGACGACCGCGTCGACGTGGAGCGGGCGGGCGTTGTCGGCCGCTCGTACGGCGGCTACATGACGCTCACGCTCGCGGGCCGCCATCCGGAGCTGTGGTCGGCCGCCGTGGACATGTTCGGCCCGTACGACCTGTTCACGTTCTCCGAGCGGATCCCGCCGACATGGAAGCCGTACTTCGAGCTCGCCCTCGGCCACCCGGAGCGCGATCGCGACTTCCTCCTGGAGCGCTCTCCCCGCACGTACGTCTCCGACATCGCGTGCCCGCTGCTGGTCATCCAGGGCGCGAACGACCCGCGCGTGGTCGAGCAGGAGTCGCGGGACCTCGTCGAGGAGCTACGGGGGCAGGGCAAGGACGTCGACTACCTCGTCTTCCAGGACGAGGGCCACGACGTGCTCAAGCTGCCGAACCGTGTTCGCTGCTACGAGACGATCGCGGGCTTCTTCGGCGAGCATCTCTCGCCCTGACCGGACGCGCGGCGACACTCGCCGCGCGCCAAAGGTCTTGGCCGCGTAGAAGGAACGTCCGCGGCGCTCTCTAACGTCCGGTCGTGAAGGTCCTCGGCATCGACCCTGGAACGGCCGCGTGCGGATACGGCATCGTCCACAAACAAGATGGGCGCCTGCGCGCTCTCGACCACGGCTGGTGGCGCACCCCCGCGCGCGAGCGCCGGGAGCTCCGCCTGCTGACGCTCTTCGAGAACGTGGCCGAGCTCATCGACCGGCACGCGCCGGATGCCGTCGTCCTCGAGGAGTCCTACGTCGGCGCCGACGCCCGCATCGCGCTCTCCGTCGGGCAGGCACGCGGCGCCGTGCTCGTCGCGTCCGCCCGAGCCGGGGTCGCGTGTGCGGAGTATCCGCCGGCACGGGTCAAGCAGGCCGTGTGCGGCTATGGGCGCGCAGACAAGGCCCAGGTGCAGAGGATGGTGAAGGCGATCCTCGGCCTCGAGCGCGAGCCGACGCCGCACCACGCCGCCGACGCGCTCGCGGTCGCGATCTGCCATGCGCTCGCGCCGCCGCTGCTGCGAGTCACAGGCTAGAGACGGCCGTAGGCCGAGAGCGTGGCGACCGCCAGGACTGTCCGGTTCCCGCGCCACTCGAGCCGCGAGGCCTCGCTGGGTGGCTCCCAGCGAATCGGCCATCCGCCGTCCGGCTGCTGGTCGCGCTCCAGCCGGATAGTCGAGCACCGAGCGCAGCGCCATCGGCACGGCGCCTCGCTCGTCCGCGAGCCCCGCGAGGAATCCGCATGCGTCCTCCACGAGGCGGTTCGGGCGGGCGCCGGCGAGATCGAGCATCTCGAAGGCGAACGCGACGTCGACCGGCTGGCTCGGAGGACAGCGCTTGTCGGGCTCAAGGCCGTGGCCGAAGCCACCGTCGTCGTTCCGGTACGCCTCCAGCGCCCGCACGACTCCGTTCGCCGAGGCGCCCTCGAAGAGGGCCGCGAACAACAGCTGGTCGAGCGGCCGTGCCTCGCGGTATACGAAGTTCCGTGCGGCTGCGAGCGACGCTGCCAGGCTGGAGCCTAAAGGCGCCGACTCGGCGGCGCCGACATGCAGCCTGCACGGGCTTCGCCCGCGCAGGCGTCTGAACTGACCGGTCGACCCGCCCGAACGCCAACCGAATCGGCTCTTAGTAGGAGGAACGTCCGCGGCCCCGCGTAACCTCGCCTCGTGATCGCGCGTCTGCGAGGAAGGTCCCTGGGCTCGACCGCCGACGGGCTCGTGCTCGATGTGGCCGGTGTCGGCTATCTCGTTCACGCGACGCCGAGCGCCGTGCGAAAGGCGGACGGCGGCGGGGAGACGACAGTCGAGACGTACCTGCACGTGCGCGACGACGCCCTCCAGCTCTTTGGCTTCGCCGACACCGCGGAGCGTGAGCTGTTCGTGCAGCTCCTCTCGGTCAACGGGGTCGGGCCGAAGGTCGCGCTCGCGATCGTCTCGGGCTCGCCGGCGTCCGAGCTACGACGTGCGATCGTCCGCGAGGACGCCGCTCGCTTCCAGGCAATCCCCGGGATCGGCAAGAAGACGGCAGAGCGGATCGTGCTGGAGCTGAAGGAGAAGCTTGGCGGCGGCGCTGGAGACGCACCGGCGCCCAGAGAGGGCGGGGAAGGGCACGCCGTTGCGCGAGAGGCGCTCATGGAGCTCGGATACACGGTTGGCGAGGCTGAGCAGGCGTTGGCAAGCGTCGATCCCGACCTGCCACCGCAGGAGCGCGTCCGGCTCGCGCTGCGGAAGGCTGCATGAGCGAGACGCAGTTCCTGGCACCCGCGCTCGCACCCGAAGAGGAAGAGCTCGACCGCTCCCTGCGGCCGCGCCGGCTCGACGACTTCGTCGGCCAGACCCGGGTCAAGGAGCAGCTCGGGATCGCGCTCGAGGCCGCCCGCGCGCGCGGCGAGGCTCTCGACCACGTCCTCCTGGTCGGTCCGCCCGGCCTCGGCAAAACGAGCCTGGCGTACATCGTGCGCGAGGAGCTCGGCGTCGGGATTCGAACGGTCGCGGGCCCGGGCGTCGAGAAGAAGGGGGACATGGCGGCGATCCTGACCGGCCTCGAGGATCGCGACGTGCTCTTCGTCGACGAGATCCACCGGCTCAACCGGGCGATCGAGGAGATCCTCTATCCGGCGCTCGAGGACTTCCGCCTGGACATCGTCGTCGGTCAGGGACCGGCAGCACGCACCCTCACGCTCGACCTGCCGCCGTTCACGCTCGTCGGCGCCACCACGCGGACGGGACTGCTCACCACGCCGCTCCGCGATCGGTTCGGCATGACCTTTCGGCTCGGCTACTACGAGGTCGACGAGCTGACCTCGATCGTGCAGCGATCGGCTCGCATCCTCGGCGTCGAGGTCGAGGACGAGGCTGCCGCGGAGATCGCACGCCGGTCGCGCGGGACGCCGCGGATCGCGAACCGCATCCTGCGCCGCGTCCGCGACGTCGCCGAGGTGCGGCATGCGGGCCGGATCACGACGGCCGTCGCGGGCGAGGCGCTCGACCTGCTCGAAGTCGACCAGGAAGGCCTCGAGCGCACCGACCGCGAGCTGCTCGCCCTCGTCGCGGAGAAGTTCGGCGGCGGGCCCGTCGGCCTCTCGACGCTCGCCGTCGCGCTCGGCGAGGAGCAGGACACGATCGAGGACGTGTACGAGCCCTTTCTGCTCAAGCTCGGCTTCCTCCAGCGCACGCCCCGTGGCCGGATCGTGACCGAGCTCGGCCGCGAGCACCTCGGCGCCGCACGCGACGACGACGCACTGTTCTGACGATGACAAACCTTTGGCTCCCGGGAATGCCGGCCGGTCCGCTCGAGGGCCTTGTCGAGCGTCTGGAACGGCAGATCGCCGAGTTTGCGCGGCGCGAAGGAGTCGAGCGCGCCTACGTGGTCGTCGAGCTCGTCGACGGCCGGCGCTTCGCGCTCGACTCGGTCACCGCGGAGCCAGGGTTCGGCTTCGTCACGCTGCGCCCCCACCCGGAGGAGGACGAGGAGCTCCCCGGAGAGGTCGTCGTGCCCGTGGGCGCGATCAGGCAGATCGAGCTGGATCGGGCAGCGGAGGAGCGGGCACGGCTCGGCTTCTCGCCGCCCACTGCGTGACCGCAATCAGGCTCGGCGCGAGCGCCAGAGCGAGGATGTCGAAGACGACGTAGCCCGACGCGATTCCGCTCGGCGGGTTGCCCTGGGAGATCGGCGTCCCGGGGGCGGTCGCAGCCCACGTCCACGTCCCGAGCGCCGTGCCGTACAGCTCGAGTGCCGCAACCACCGCGAACACGCCCGCGTAGACGGCGGGGGCACGGCCGCGCAGCAGGAACACGGCGAGGGCGACGGCGCCGATGGCGCCGGACACGTCCTCGCGCGGGAGAACGGTGATCCCCGCCGCGCCCCAGCCGAGGACGGCAACGAGCGCGCCGGCGACAAGCATGCGGGGTCGCGCGGCCAGGCTCCGGCTGAGCGCGACACCGCCGAGGTAGACGAGACCGTGCGCGGGGGGCACGAACGTAGGGAGGTTCTCGAGGCGGTAGGTGTAGAGACCCCAGACGATCGAGCCGATCACCTCGCCCACCGTCGCGACCGCGACGACGACGAGCGTCTGGGCCCGCAGCATCGGGGAGAGCGGTCGAAGCGCGGCGAGGAGGACGGCGGCGGTGATCGCGCCGAGGAGCAGCTGCCCCGGGAGGTCGACGAACCGGTCGGCGTAGAGCAGCGCCGCTAGGAAGGCCGCGATTCCGGCCAGCGCGAGGCCCGGTCTCCTCACCGGCGGTACTGCACCTCTTGCCAGGAGGGCACGGGCGCGAGTTCGAGCAGCGCGCGACCGCCGCGCGGGTCGCGGTACGCGAAGTCGGCCGCGTCGTCGTCCCACGCCACCTCCAGCAGCCCTTCCTTGACGCGGTGGTCGAGCCACGCGCCGCGGAAGACCAGCTTGCGCACCCAGTAGACGAGCGACTCGCCGGAGACGAGCGAGACTCGCTCCCAGTGGCGGACGAGGTAGCGCCCCAGCTCGCTGCGCGGCTCCTCGATCACGCCGTCCGCCGCCAGCTCGACGAGGTCGGCGGTCTCCTCGGCGTCGAGGTCGTTGTCCGAGACGAGACCGAGGCGGACGACGGCGGCGGTGACACGCTCCTCGAAGTCCTCGGCGCCGAAGCCGAAGCGGTAGCCGAGAAACTCCACGACGTAGTCCTCGCCGGAGGAGTAGTTGGTGGCCGCCACGCCGCGAGGATAGCTCGGCGCTACGCTGCTCACGATGTCGCTGTCCCGCGTCGCGATCGCCTCGGCTGGGGCGGTCGGGCTCGTCCTCGGCACGGCCTGGCTGCTCCAGTGGCCGCTCGAGAAGGCGGTGCTGCTCGCGCCCGTCATCGTCGCGACGGTCGGCATCACCGTGCTCCTCTTCGCGTTCTGGACCAAGGTCGTGGTCGACGCTCTGCGCCGCCAACGCCACCCGCTGCGGATCGTCGCCGTGGGCGCCGCTACGCTTGTCCTGCTCGTCGCCCTCTCGTTCTTCGTTCACCTGCCGCGGTACGAGTAACTGCTAAGCCGAAGCCGACGGCAGCGGTCTAGCGGCGCCGGCCGCGGCTGACGACGAGATTCACC
>JBKOYJ010000115.1:0-2819 GCA_046725345.1 Actinomycetota bacterium
CGCTATCGGCGACGCGAGTTGGCCGAGACCCCGCTCTACGCGCATGGGAGCTGACGGCGCTTCGCTTCCGGCTTTCGCCGAGCTCCAGGGCGAACTGCCACTGACCTCGCCACGTGCCTGGCGCTTCCGCGCACTCGCCGCCGCCTCGCGCTCGGCTGCGAACCTCAGCGAGGGCCTGCGCATCGGGTACGAGCGCGGCTTCGACTCGGGCCCGTTCATGGCGCACGTGTACGCCAACGAGGCGCGCGGCCGCACGCCGCTCGGGCGCATGCTCGACAGGTGGCTGCTCGACCGCGGCACCTGCCGGGCGTTCCGGCAAATCCGCGGGCTGGCGCGGGACATGGTCCTCGAGGCGATCGATGCCGAGCCGGGCCGCCGCCCGTTGATCGCCGACCTCGCCGCGGGGCCCGCGTCCTACCTGCTGGACGCGCTCTCGGTCCGGCCGGGCGCGACCGCCGTTCTGTGGGACATCGCACCGGAAGCGCTCGAGCAGGCGCGCGCCGAGGCCGACCGGCTCGGCATCTCGCAGAGGATCGCCACGCGCGTGGGAAGCGCGTTCGATCGCGAGGCGCTTGCCGCTCTGCGACCGCCGCCCGACGTCGTGATCGAGCTGGGGCTGTACGGCATTTATCACGACGACGCGCTGATCGAACGCCATCTCCACGATCTCGCGGAGACGGCGGCGCCGCGCCAGATCGTCTTCAACGTCCAGACCCAAAATCCAGAGATCGAGTACATCGCACGGGTGTGGCGCGACCACCGTGGCCAGCGCTGTGTGTGGCGGCTGCGGCCGCTCGAGCTTCTCCTGGGCTGGGCACGCAGCGCGGGTTACGTGCCCGCCGCGGTGCGCAGCGACAGGCAGGGCATCTACCGCATCGTGCGACTCGAGCGCGAGGAGGATGCTGGATGACGAGCGTCCTGACCTGGGCTGAGACCGGGAAGCTCGGCCCAACGCTTTCGCAGCGGTTGCACCGCCTGCGCCAGAGCCACCACGGCATGTGGAACTACCTGACCTACCGGGACGCGATCCGTGTCCTCGGGCTCGACCCTGAGGTGATCTACCCGAGAGGCACCACTCGACTCGATCCCCGCGAATGGGCGGACCTCGGCTGGCTCACCTGCTTCGCCGGGCCCCCCGCCTCTGCGGTGGCGGCGATGCGGGAGGCTGTCTCCGCCGGGTCACTCAACCAGTACACCCCCGATCTGATCGAACCGTTGCGCGAAGCTGCCGCGGGCGTCCTCGGAAGGGTCCGCGACGACGACTTCGAGGTGGTCGGTACCGAGGGCGCGCAGGCCGGGTTGGCGCTCGCGCTACTTGCATCAGTGGACCCGGGGGACGAGGTGATCGTCAGCGACCCGGGTTACTTCCACCTGCCGTCTGCGATCATCGCCGCCGGCGGCGTCCCCGTCCCGGTCTCCATCGGCCCCGGCAGCGGCTTCAGGCTCGACCCGGACGCCGTCGAGGCCGCGATCAGCGAGCGTACGCGTGCCGTCTGTCTGGTCGACCCGGTGAATCCCTACGGGACGGCCCAGACAGACGACGAGCTCGCGGCCTTCGCCGAGCTTGCGGATCGCCATCAGGTGCTGCTGCTGCACGACGTGACCCACGGCCCAATCGTGCTCGACCCGGATTCGACCTTCCGGCCGCTGCCCTCCTTCACGTCGACCGGCAACGCCGTCGCGGTGCTGTCGCTCTCACATTGCTGGGGTATGGCCGGCGCCCGCATCGGGTTCCTCGCCGGGCCGCCCGGCTTCGTGCGCGGCTGCCTTCAGCTCAAGGCCGCCTTGACGCGCCTCAATACCAATCTGATCTCCCAGCACGGCGCGCTAGCGGCGCTTCGCGATCAGACCTACCTGCCCACGGCCGAGCGCACGATCCGCTCGAACCTTGCCCATCTGGAGGAGACGCTGCGGCGCGTCGACGGCTTGCGGCTCGCCGTGCGCCCCCAGCGAGGGCTTTCCTGTGCTGTAGATGTTTCAGAGACGGGCGCCACCGCCCAGGAGTTGATGGTGGCGCTGTTCGCCCGGCGCGTTGCCGTCTATCCGGCCGACGGGCTCGGTGAGGCGGTGGCCACGACCGCGATACGGCTGAACCTCTCGCGGCCGGACGCCTGGGCGATGGAGCACTTTCGGTCCGTGCTTCCGGATGCCGTCGAGGAGGCTGCCTCCGGGCGCTGGCGCGAGCCCGTGACGCGGCTGCTCGAGGAGAAGGGCACCGCGCGCGGGGCGCGGCTCGCGGAAGCTATCCGGACGCGCCGTGATCAATCGATAGGAGGAGCGAGATGAACGAACGCCTGGTCATCATCGGAGGAGGCGCCGCCGGGACCGCCGCCGCCACGACCGCCAAGCGGGCGAACCCCGACCTGCACGTCATCGTCTTCAGCGAGTTCGAGGACATCGCCTATTCGCCTTGCGGGATCCCATACGCGCACGGGCGTGAGATCCCGGAGTTCGAGAACCTCTTCCTCTCCACGGTCGAGCGCTACGTCGAGGAGGAGGGTCTCGACATGCGCATGGAGACGGCCGTGACCGAGATCGACTTCGACCGCGGCACCGTCACCGCGCGCAACACGCATGAGGGCTTCGACAGCCTGATCCTGTGCACCGGTTTCGTCTGGGAGCAGCCGGACGTTCCCGGCGCCAACCTCGAGGGGCTTCACTACGTGAAGAACATCCGCCGGGCGATGGAGTTCGACAAGGAGCTCGACTCGATGAAGCGCGCGGTGGTGATCGGCGCAATGTGGCTCGGGGTCGAGATGTCGGGTGCCCTCGCGCGGCGCGGACTCGAGGTGGACTTCATCGACGAGGGCCCCTGGCTG
>JBKOYJ010000066.1:0-12317 GCA_046725345.1 Actinomycetota bacterium
CGCTCGCGTCGCCGAACTCGCCGATGACGAAGCTCGGATGGGCCAGTTGGGCGGCGGCGACGGCATCGAGGACGGGGTCGATCCGGTCGGCGGCCGTGTCCTTGTCGCCGCGGATGTCGAACTCGACGAGCGCGGCCCGCCGGTCCTTCGCGACCGCACCGTCGCGGATGTTGCGAACGTCCGCGAGCTTCGACACGCGCGCGACGACGTCGTCGACCGCGGCCGTGAACGCGGGATCGCCCGCGCGGTACGTGCGGCTCTGGATAAGGACGATCTCGCCCGCCGGCTGCTTGAAGCCGGCGTCGAGGATCTGGTCCATGCGGCCCGACTCCCCGGCCCCGGGCCCGGTGGGATCGACGGTCTTCACGCCGCCCATGCCGCCGAGCGCGAACGCCAGGACGACGAAGCCGAGCCAGCCGAACGTCGCGGTCTTCCAGTGAGCGGCGCTCCAGCGACCCATGCGAGCAGCGAGGTTGCCGTCACGATTGTTGTGGTTGCTGCGGAACATGCTTCGTTCCTCCCTCCGGTTGGTCCCTCGTTCGACCGGTCCCCTTAGGCCGCGTACGCGAACGGGTGGTAGAAGGCGTCGAGAGCTCGGTCAGGAGCGACTGCAAGCTGGAAGCGGTCGCCGACCCGTTCGTCGTCGACCGACACGCTCAGCGTGTTGTCGCGCGGGTGCCAGAGCAGCAGGACGTGGACGCCGTCGCTGTTGCGGGCGGCGAGTTCCCGGGTCTGCGGTGCTCCAGAGCTCATGGCTCCTCCTTCTCCCTGGGACGCGATCGACTGCATCCCTCGACGCTACGAGGGCGGCGGCGCGCCTACATCGTCGGAAGGCCGGAATCGGGCTCCGACCTACCGATGAACGCGTGTCCTACCGAGGTAGGAGGCGGCAAGCGGGCAGGTGCAGTACGTTCAAGGCGTGAAGGCCGGAGACCTCGCGCGCAAGTACTGGTTCGACCTGCTGATCGCGGCTCTCGCGGTCGCGTCCATGCTCGAGTTGATCGTCGGACGCGACTCCGCCCTGACGACGCTCTGGTTCGGCCTCCCGGCGCTCGCGATCCTGGTGCTCCCGATTTTCGCCCGCCGGCGCTTTCCGTTCGGCGGGCTGACCGCCTACTGGGTGCTCGCGGCCGCGATCTCGATCGTCGACTGGCAGCTGATCCCGTCCGTCGAGGGCCTCTTCGTGGTCGGGCTCGCAAACGCCTTCCTGCTCGGGAACCTGCGCAACGCCTGGCAGGCGGCGGTCGGCCTGGTCGTCATCGTCGGCAGCTTGGTGTTCCTCGTCTACCAGATCCCTGCACACACGACGAGCGAGCTCGTCTTCCTCCCGATCGACTTCGCAGTCGCCTGGGTGGCCGGCTTCGCCCTCCGCGAGCGCACCGAGAAGGCCGAGGCGGCGGAGCTGCGCGCGGCTGTCGCGGAGCGCGAGCGGGACGCTGCCGCGCGCATCGCCGTGGCCGAGGAGCGCGCGCGGATCGCGCGCGAGCTCCACGACATCGTCGCGCACGCGGTCAGCGTGATGGTGCTCCAGGTCGGCGCCGTCAGGCACAAGCTCCCCGATGCGCTGGCCGAGGACCGCGATGCGCTCACCGGCGTCGAGCGTGCCGGCCGCACGGCGCTTACCGAGATGAGGCGCCTTCTCGCTGCGATGCGCGACGACGGGGACGAAGCCGAGCTCCTGCCCCAGCCGGGCCTCGACGGCCTCGACTCGTTGCGGGAGCAGATCGGCCGCGCCGGCCTACCCGTCGAGCTGCACGTCGACGGCGAGCCGTTCCCGCTGCCGCGGGGGATCGACCTCTCGGCCTATCGCATCGTGCAAGAAGGCCTGACGAACGCGCTCAAGCACGCCCGTGCCACCAACGCCAACGTGACTGTCCGCTACCGACCCGACGAGCTACAGCTCGAGGTGCGCGACAATGGCCAGGGCAGCTCGACGACCGACGGCCTCGGCCACGGGCTCGTCGGCATCCGCGAGCGCGTGAAGATCTACGGCGGCGAGATGACGGCCGGAACGGCAAACGGCAGCGGCTTCGTCCTCCGCACGCGGCTCCCGCTCGCCGGCGACAGGCATTGACACCCTGCGGGTCTGGCTTGGCCGTATGAACGCCTCGGCCGTCGGGCACCTGCGCCGCGGCAGCCGCCTGGAGCTTGCCTCATGACAATTCGCGTCCTCGTCGCCGACGACCAGTCGATGGTCCGTGCCGGCTTTCGCATGCTCCTCTCTCGCGAGAAGGACATCGAAGTCGTGGCCGAGGCGAGCGACGGACACGAGGCGGTCGACAAGGCGGCGCGCTTCGATCCGACCGTCCTCCTGATGGACATCCGCATGCCGGAGCTCGACGGGCTCGAGGCGACCCGGCGCATCCTGGCGGCCCAGAACGCGGCTCGGATCATCATCCTCACGACGTTCGACCTGGACGAATACGTCTACGAAGCCCTGAGGGCCGGCGCAAGCGGCTTCGTCCTCAAGGACGACCCGCCCGAACAGCTGATCGCCGCCATCCGCACGGTCGCCGCGGGGGACGCGCTCCTCTCACCCACGATCACGAGGCGCGTGATCGAGCAATTCACGCGCATCCCCCTTCCCGAGCCTCCGAAAGAGCTCGACGAGCTCACAGCGCGTGAGCACGAGATCCTTCGCTTGATCGCCGGCGGCCTCTCGAACGCAGAGATCGCCCAGGAGCTCTACATCAGCGACACCACCGTCAAGACACACGTCACGCACATCCTCCAGAAGCTCAACCTGCGCGACCGCGTCCAGGCAGTCGTGCTCGCCTACCAGACGGGGGCCTTCGCGGCGGATACGCGGCGGTCGTGAGTCGCCGCGGCCGAGAGGCCGCTCAGCGCACGACGCGATAGGTGATGTGCGTCGCGAACGGTGATTGCAGCAGGCGCTGATGCTCGAGGGGCACCGTCTCCTCGAAGCCGTCGAACAGGCGCTTCCCGCGGCCCAGCACGACCGGCGCGATCGAGATCGACAGCTCTTCCACGTGTCCGGCGCGCAGCGCCTGCCGGATGACGTCCGCCCCGCCCATGACGAACACGTCCTTGCCGTCAGCCGCCTCGCGCGCCCGGGCGACGGCGCCGTCGAGCCCGTTCACGAACGTGAAGCCGGCTCCGGCGGGCTCGTCCTCCGCTCGGTGCGTGACGATGAAGAGCGGCACGCCGAACGGGTTCTGCCCGCCCCATGCCCGCGCCGCCTCGTACGTGTTGCGGCCGCCGACCACGGCGCCGGCGCGTGAGATCGCCTCGTCGAGGAACTCCTTGTCCGCGCCGGTCGCCTCGCCTCTCGGCTCCTCGTCGTAGGTCCACGGGCCACCGAAGACCCAGTAGTGCAATCGCTCGCCGCCCTCCCCCAGGCCGCGGCCGGGCCCGTCGTCGGGGCCGGTGACGTAGCCGTCCAGCGAGGTCGTGATTCCTGCGGCCACCTTCGTCATCGCTCTCTCCTCCTTCGTCGTCATCGCCTAGGACCGGTATGCCCGCGCCAACTCATCGTCCGGGTGCCGATGGTTTAGGTCGACAAGACCGTAACTTCCGTGTAGGGTAAACGTCATGCCGACTAAAACCAGAGAGGCGGAGGCGCCCGCCGGTTACGACCCATCGCAGTTCCCGGCGTTCGCAGTGACGGTGGACGTCGTGGTCCTCACGATGTCTGAGCGCAGGCTTCAGGTGTTACTGGTGCGTCGAGGCGTGCCGCCGTTCGAGGGGATGTGGGCGATCCCGGGCGGCTTCAAGCGTCCCACCGAGACGCTGGACGAGGCGGCGAAGCGGGAGCTGCTCGAGGAGACCGGTGTCGACGGGGCGAGGCTGCTGCGCCAGTTCGGCGCCTACGGCGACCCCGGGCGCGACCCGCGAATGAACGTCGTGACGGTCGCCTACCTCGCCGTGATCCGGGAAGTTGGCGAGGTGACCGGCGGCACCGACGCCGCGGCCGCGGCCCTGGTACCGACGTCGGACACGCTGGGCCGGAAGATCGAGCTGGCGTTCGACCACGCGCGGATCCTGCGCGACGCGGTCGAGCGTGTCCGCGTCGACCTCGGGCTCACCGGCATCGCGACCGCATTCGTGGGGCCGACCTTTACGCTGGCCGAGCTCCGGGGGGTCTACGAGGCGGTCTGGGGCGTGCGCCTGGACGCCGCGAACTTCCGGCGCAGCGTTCTCGCCGAGGACGGCTGGGTGATCCCGACCGGTCGCCGGGCCCGGCCCGGATCCAGCGGCGGCAAGCCGGCGGAGCTCTATCGAGCGGGACCGATGTGGAAGCAAGGCGGGCCGATCCGGAACCCGCAGCCAACTCAGAAGAGGAGAGGGAACGAGTGAGAGCAGTCGTTTACGACAGGTACGGGCCCCCGGAGGTCATGCGGATCGAAGAGGTCGAGCGGCCCGTGCCGAAGAAGGACGAGATCCTCGTGCGCGTGTACGCGACGACGGCAACGCGCAGCGACACCGGCCTGCGCAGCGCCGAGTACTTCGTCAGCCGCTTCGTTACCGGTCTCTTCCGCCCGAGGCGGCGGAGGGTCGGGCTCGAGTTCGCGGGTGAGGTCGAAGCCGTCGGCGCCGCCGTCACTGAGTTCGCCGTCGGCGACCGCATCTTCGGCATCGGGTCCGGCACGAACGCCGATTACGTCTGCGTTCGCGAGGCCGGCGTGATCGCACGCATCCCCGACGGTCTGACCTATGACGAGGCTGCGGCCGTCGCCGACGGCGCGCTCAGCGCGATGTCGTGCCTGCGGCAGGCGAACGTCGCCCCGGCCAGGCACGTCCTCGTCTACGGCGCTTCGGGGTCGATCGGAGTCGGTGCCGTGCAGGTGGCGAAGCATCTCGGCGCCCACGTCACCGCCGTGTGCAATACGAAGAACCTCGAGCTCGCACGCTCCCTCGGGGCCGACGAGGTCATCGACTACCTGAAGGAAGACTTCACGAAGAACGGCGAGCAGTACGACGTCGTCTTCGACGCCGTCGGCAAGCATTCGTTCCTCCGCTGCCGGCGTTCGCTGAAGCCCGAGGGGATGTACGTCACCACCGCCCCCGGCTTCATGTGGCACGACGCCGCCGTCTCTCTCGTTGCGCGGAAGGCGAAGCTCGGCATCGTCCGCTACCGCAAGCAGGACATCCTCCTCCTCGCGGGCC
Source organism: Actinomycetota bacterium (assembly GCA_046725345.1). Lineage (GTDB taxonomy): Bacteria > Actinomycetota > Thermoleophilia > Gaiellales > Gaiellaceae > JBKOYJ01. Next base: position 5,128 of record JBKOYJ010000066.1, read on the forward strand.
TGCTCCAGGAGGGAAAGTACCGCCCCGTCGTCGACCGCACGTACCCTCTCGAGGACGTCGTCGACGCGCATCGCTACGTCGAGACGGGCCAGAAGACCGGGAACGTCGTCCTGACAGTCGACGGCGCGCCGGCTCGATGAGGGCCGTCGTCCACGACCGCTACGGGCCGCCCGACGTGCTGCGGCTCGAGGACGTCGCGCGGCCGGTGCCCGCCCACGACGAGGTGCTCGTGCGCGTCCACGCGACGACGGTGAACCGGACCGATTGCCACCGCCGCGCAGCCGATCCGTTCCTGTGGCGGTTCCTGCTCGGCGTCCGGCGGCCGAAGAACCGGATCCTCGGGATGGAGTTCGCTGGCGACGTCGTCGCTGTCGGGACCAGCGTCAGCGAGTTCGAGGGCGGGGACCAGGTTTTCGGCATCAAGCGCTTCGGCGCCAACGCGGAATTCGTTTGCGTTCGCGAGAGCGCGCTCATCGCGCACAAGCCCACCGGGATGAGCTACGAGGAGGCTGCGGCCGTCTGCGACGGCGCGCTGAACGCGCTCGCCTGCCTCAGGCGAGCGCAGCTTCGCCCTGGGAAGACGGTCCTCGTCTACGGCGCGTCCGGCTCGATCGGAACGGCGGCCGTCCAGCTCGCGAAGCACGGCGGAGCGCACGTCACGGCGGGCTGTAACACGAAGAACGTCGAGCTCGTGCGATCGCTGGGCGCGGAAGAGGTCATCGACTACCTGCAGGAAGACTTCACGAGGAACGGCGAGACGTACGACGTCATCGTCGACGCGGTGGGCAAGCACTCGTTCCTGCGCTGCAGGGGCTCGCTCAAGCCGGGCGGGTTCTATGTTGCGACCGACCGGCTCCAGAACGTCGCCTTCGCCCTCTGGACTTGGCGCATCGGCGACAAGAAGGTGGCGCTCCCGGTGTCGCGAGCAACGCAGAAGGACGTTCTTTACCTCAAGGAGCTGATCGAGAAGGGCGACTACCGCCCCGTGATCGATCGGTCGTATCCGCTGGAAGACGTCATCGAGGCGGCGCGGTACGTCGAGACGCAGCAGAAGACGGGCAACGTCGTCCTCACGCTCGACGGCGGCCCGCCTCGCTGAGCGCCGGCGTCAGGCCGTGTTACGGGCGTGCTCGAGGCCGTCGAGGATCAGGTCGAGCACGAACTCGAACGCGCTCTTCTCCCCGCGACCGAACCCCGTGATGTGCTGTCTGACGTGCTCGGTCAAGTGCGGGAACTCGTCGGAGGGGAACCGGCGGAGGAAGCTCGCAGCCATGTCGGCAACGTCGTCCGTCGTGACCGAGTGGCCCAACTCCCACAGCGTGAAGCCCCAGAGGTGGGCATCGAGGGCGTGGTACGCGTGATACGTCAACCCGGCCGAGAAACCCGCCTCGCGAAGTCGTCCGAGCAGCCACTCCATGTAGCGCACGCGGACGGGGAGGATCCTCGGCGGCGACATCGCCAGGTTGCAGGCCCACTGGTGGCGCCGGAGGGCATCGTGGGCCGAGATCGCGCTCTCGCGAATGGCCCTCCTCCAGTCTCCGTCTCCGGAGGGCATCTCGATCTCGCCCAGGACGAGCTCGAGGATGCCGCTCAGGAGGTCCTCCTTGTTGGCCACGTGGTTGTAGAGCGACATCGCCTCGACCCCGAGCTCCTGACCGAGCCGGCGCATGCTGAGCGCCTCGATGCCTCCTTCGTCGGCAAGGGCGATGGCGGCGCGCAGCACCCGCTCCTTGCTCAAGGGGATGCGGGGTTCCGTCCTCGTGCTCGCCTTTCTCGCCATCGTTCCGCCCTAACGTACAGAGTAAGTCGGAGCCCAGGCTTGACAGGGCTTACGCCGTACGTTTAGCTTACGCCGTACGCTTACGCCGTAATTCCCAAGAACTTGGAGGTCACGTGAACGCTCACCGAGGTGCCACCCTCGCGCCCGCCCCGACGCAGAGCAACCGGATGCGAGCGATCGTCTTCAAGCGGTACGGCCCGCCTGACGTGCTCGAGCTCCGCGAAGTGGACAGGCCCGTGATCGAGGACCATCAGGTGCTGGTCCGGGTGCACGCGTCTTCCGTCAATGCCGCTGAGTGGTACGCCGTGAACGGGCCCCTCTTCGTACGGCTTCTCGGCAGGTCGGGGCTCCGCCGACCCAAGGAGCCGGCGGTGGGAGCCGATCTGGCCGGGCGCATCGAAGCCGTCGGCGGAGACGTCAAGGAATTTCAACAGGGTGACGACGTGTTCGGCACGGCGCTCGGCACGTGGGCCGAGTACGCCCGAGCCCGCGAGCCTCGCCTCGTGCGGAAGCCTCCCAACGTGTCGTTCGAGGAAGCGGCGGCGGTACCCATCGCGGGGATCACAGCCCTCCAGGCTCTGCGTGACCACGGCCGGGTGCAGGCGGGCCAGAAGGTGCTGATCAACGGCGCGTCCGGCGGTGTCGGCAGCTTCGCCGTGCAGCTCGCGAAGTCGTTCGGAGCAGAGGTGACCGCCGTGTGCAGCACGAGGAACGTGGACCTGGCCCGATCGCTCGGGGCGGACCGCGTCATCGACTACACGCAGGAAGACTTCACCGGCTGCGGGGAGCGTCACGACCTGATGCTCGACATCGCGGGAAGCCGGCCGTTCTCGGTCTGCAGACGCGCTTTGACACCCGAGGCGACTGTCGTGATCGTCGGAGCACCGATGAAGGCCAAGGGGATCGGACCTCTGTCTCACGTGATCGGGACGCGCCTGGCCTCGATCGGGCGGAGCCAGACGGCCAGGTTCTTCGTCGCCAAGATCACGAAGGAGGACCTCCTCTTCTTGCAAGAGCTTCTCGAGGCCGGAAAGGTGAGGGCCGTCATCGACAGGAGCTATGACCTGGGCGAGGCAGCCGAGGCTCTCCGGTATCTGGGAGAAGGACACGCCCGAGGAAAAGTCGTCATCACCATGTAGTGCTCCGGATTCGCCGCGCGCGGGAGCGCCGGACCAGCTCGCTCGCTGCGCTGGCTCGGGTTCACGAGTTGCTCGAACGGGAGCGGATCGAGTACTGGTCTTCGGCGGCTGGGCGGTCGACTTCCACGCAGGGGCCATCTCGCGAGCGCACGACGATCTCGACATCGCCGTGTGGGTAACCGACCTCGACCGGATTGCGGCGCTCCTGGCGGCGGACGGTTGGAAGCACGCGGCAGAGGAAGGCGAGGACGGCTACACGGGCTACGAGCGCGGCGGAGTCCGGCTCGAGGTCGCCTTTCTCGCTCGTGGTGAGCAGGGGAAGATCTACACGCCGTTGCGCGAGGGTCGCGCCGCGTGGCCGGACGGCGCGTTCGAGAACGACGTCGCGGAGCTGCGCGGGACGCGCGCGAGGCTGATCAGCCTCCGCGCGCTCAAGGCCGACAAGTCGGAAGCGCGCGACGACGCCGTCGTCGCCGCCAAGGATCGCGCGGATCTGGCGACGCTCTCTCGCTTGGGCTGAAGGCATCGACCTACGGCGATCGCCGCGCGGCGTAGGACGGCCTGCGAACATATGTTCGTGCCGAGAGAGGCCACGATCCTGCACGCGGACGCGGACGCCTTCTACGCGTCGGTCGAGCAGCGAGACGACCCTCGGCTCCGCGGGCGTCCGGTCATCGTCGGCGGGGGAGTCGTGCTCGCAGCCAGCTACGAGGCGAAGGCGTACGGCGTCCGCACCGCCATGGGCGGCGCGCGCGCCCGACGCCTGTGCCCGCGGGCGATCGTGGTGAAGCCGCGTATGTCCGCGTACTCCGAGGCGAGCAAGGCGCTGTACCGGGTGTTCGAGGACACGACGCCGCTCGTGGAGGGATTGTCGATCGACGAGGCCTTCCTCGACGTGCGCGGGTTGAGGCGGCTGTCGGGCACGCCGGCCGAGATCGCCGTACGTCTGCGGCGCGAGGTCCGTGAGCGGGTCGGCCTCCCGATCACCGTCGGCGTGGCGAGGACGAAGTTCCTCGCCAAGGTGGCGAGCGGGGTTGCGAAGCCCGACGGGCTGCTCTTGGTGCCCCCCGAGGGCGAGCTGGATTTCCTTCACCCGCTGCCGGTCGAGCGGCTCTGGGGCGTCGGGTCAGTCACCTCCGGCAAGCTCCGCGACCGGGGGATCACGACGGTCGGCGAGGTCGCCAACCTCGCCGAGGAGACACTCGTCGCGATGCTCGGCCGGGCGGCCGGCCGGCACCTCCACGCGCTCGCCCACAACCGCGATCCTCGCCCCGTCCAGATCCGCCGTCGGCGTGGCTCGATCGGGTCCCAGCGCGCGCTCGGGCGTTCGCCGCACTCGCCCGAGCAGGTGGATGCGGTCGTCATCGCGCTCGTCGACCGCGTCACACGCCGGATGCGCGCGGCCGGTCGCGTGGGCCGCACCGTCGTGCTGCGGCTGCGCTTCGACGACTTCTCGCGTGCGACTCGCTCACACACGCTGCCGCTGGCGACGGCCGAGACCGAGGCGATCCTCGCCACGGCCAGAGACCTGCTCGGCGCGACGATGCCGACGATCGAGGCGCAGGGCCTCACGCTCGTCGGCGTGGCGGTGGGCAACCTCGAGAACGACGGCGCCTTCCAGCTTCCGCTGCCGCTCGACGGTCACGACGGCGTCGCGCTCGACCTCGCGCTCGACGAGGTGCGCGACCGGTTCGGGCTGGACGCGGTCACGCGAGCCGTCCTGCTGGGTCGCCGGCAGGACGCGCCTGTCCCGCTGCTTCCGGACTGAATCCGCCTCGTGGCATATGCTCACGGCGCCGGGCACATATCCCCGGCCGGTGCAGGTACGGCGAAGTCCGGTGCAATCCGGCGCTGTCCCGCAACTGTGAGGCCCCGCCCAAGGGGACGAGCCAGGTCGACCGCCCTGCCCCGAACGAACGTCAGCCCTCGGAGGAAGGGCGGTTCGGGCGGCGTCGCCGCCGGGCCTCCTCCCTCCGCAGAAGCGGAGGTTTTCGTGTCCGGACAGATCCGCTCCTCGTTCGCTCTCTCCTGGAGCGGCGGCAAGGACTCCGCCCTGACGCTGTGGACGCTGCGCCGCGAGGGCCGGGAGCCCGCGGCTCTGGTCACGACCGTCACCGAGGGCTACGAGCGCGTCAGCATGCACGGCGTCCGCCGCGACCTCCTGGCGCGGCAGGCTGACGCGCTCGCGATTCCGCTGGTGGAGGTGGTCATCCCGCCTACGTGCGTCAACGACGTCTACGAGGCTCGGATGGCCCTGGCGTTCGCCTCCGCGCCGCTTTCGTCCGTCGAAGCCGTCGCATTCGGCGACCTCTTTCTCGAGGACGTTCGCGCCTATCGCGAGCAGCGTCTCGCCGCGGGCGGCAAGCGTGGCCTGTTCCCACTCTGGGGGCGGGACACGGACGCGCTCGCGCGCGAGTTCGTCGCCGCCGGCTTCGAGGCGATCGTCGTCTGCCTCGACCCGCGTGTGCTCGACCGCTCCTTTGCGGGGCGCCGCTTCGACGCGCAGCTCCTAGCCGACCTGCCGTCGAGCGTCGATCCCTGCGGCGAGAACGGCGAGTTCCACACGTTCGTCCACGCCGGCCCGATCTTCGCCGAGCCCGTCGCCTGCGAGACCGGCGACGTCGTCGAACGCGACGGCTTCGTCTTCTGTGACGTGGCGGCGGTGTGAGGGATGCGCATCTGCTCGCTTCTTCCCAGCGCCACCGAGACCGTCGCCGCCCTCGGCCTCGCCGACTCGCTCGTCGGCGTCTCGGAGGAGTGCGACTGGCCCCCCGAGGTGCGAGCGTTGCCGGTGGTGACCGCCTCGCGCGTCGACACGCGCCGGCTGTCGAACCTCGGGATCGAGCAGGCGGTGCGCGATGCGATCGGCGACGGACGGCCGCTCTACGCGATCGACGCAGAGCTACTCGAGGAGCTGGAGCCGGACGTGATCCTGACGCAGAATCTCTGCGCCGTCTGTGCGGTCTCCGCCGACGCGGTCGGCGAGCTGTGCGCGACCGACTCGGAGGTCGTCGCCGTCGACGCGCACACGCTCGAGGAGATCGAGGCGGGCATCCTGCGTCTCTCCGAGCTCCTCGGAGTACGCGAGCGCGGCGCCGCCGTGGTGACGGAGATGGAGGCGACGATGCGATCGGTGCAGGCGCAGGTCTCGGACGCGCCGCCCCGGCCCGTCTTTGTCGCCGAGTGGCTCGAGCCGCCGTACGCGGCCGGCCACTGGGTCCCGGAGATGGTCGCGCGCGCCGGAGGACGCGACGTGCTGGGGACGGCGGGCGCTCCCTCGTATCCGACGTCGTGGGACGCAGTGCGCCGGCAGGAGCCCGAGCTCGTGGTCGTCGCTCCCTGCGGGTTCGATCACGAGCGCGCGGCGGCCGACGCGCCGCTACCTCCGCTCGGCTGCCGCGCCGTCGCCGTCGACTCGAACGCGTACTACGCGCGCCCCGCCCCACGCGTCGCGGAGGGCGTGGCCCAGCTCGCGTTCCTTATCCACCCCGAGCTCGCCGATGACCCGGGCTTGCCGTACGTCGAGCTCGCGAACCAGTCCGCCCGCTGAGCCGTATCGAGTTGCGCGCACCTTGCCGAAGCGCGATGCTCACTCCGTCGCTGTGGCCGTTCCGCCGGCAGGTTGGGGGGAACAGGCGGCCGGGCGTGGCCGCCACGGCCTGATCGCGCTCGCGTTCGCCGTCATCGTCGTGCTGGCAGCGCCGGCGAAGGTCGACTCACGGAGGCCGTCCGGGCTGGCCTTTCCCGGCGGCACGTACTTCGTCGTCTGGTGCAGCGAGACGCACCGCAACAACGACGACCCGATCGTGTTCCCCCGGCAACCGGGTGTCTCCCACAGCCACACCTACGTCGGCAACCGCGCGACGAACGCGTTCTCGACCCCCGACTCGCTGCGGACGAACCACGGCAACAGCTGCTCGCCCGACACCGACGCCTCCGCGTACTGGTTCCCGACCCTCTACGCGCGCGGTCAGGCCGTCCTGCCGCTCGTCTCGATCATCTACTACGTGCGCACGACGAGATCCGTGAGGCCGTTCCCCGCGGGTCTTCGGGTGATCGCCGGCAACTCGCGCGCAAAGCGTTCGCAGCAGCCACGTGTCGTCTCGTGGACCTGCCGGCCGCCGACGGCTGACGCGCCGACGTTCGGCTACCCGCCGAACTGCCGGACAAGCCAGGCGCTGCACATGAACGTGAACTACCCGGACTGCTGGGACGGCCGCCGCGTCGACAGCCCGAACCATGCGAGCCACATGGCGTACTCCAGCGGCGGC
>JBKOYJ010000108.1:0-14404 GCA_046725345.1 Actinomycetota bacterium
TAGCGCCCCACCCGCTCGGCCCGCTCGCCGATCCTGAAGATGTCCGAGATCATCGGCATATCGCGCAGCGGGCCACGGCCGCCGCGTGCGTCGTCGGATTCCATCTGGGCCATCGGGGCCTCCTCTTCGCGTGGATTGCGGTCGGTAGCTGTGGCAATCGCGACGCGGACGGAACCTGATACGTCCGTGGCGACGATCGCTCGCTTACGTCACCTTTTCCTTGACCCGATCCTTGAACGCTTCGCACTTCGCGTCGGGATCGGCATGGTGCTCGTGCATTCGGGCCTTCACGGCGGCGACGGCCTCGTGTCGCTCACGTGGCGAGCGTTCGCGCCCGTGAATGCCCCTGGTCAGTCCCCTGGGGATGCGACGCGATTCGCTCGACCCGCCCGCCGAGTGCGGCCATGGCCTTGTCGACCGGGCGCCGGGCGAACGGACGCTAAGCCACACTCGGCGCCTTCACCGACTCGACGTAGCCGCGCACGTCGGCTGCCGGCTCCGAGTAGGCGTCGCCCAGGGCCTCCTCCACCCCCGTCATGTACTCCTCGGCCCACGCCGGGAAGTCGTAGTCGATCGCGCGCAGGAATTCGAGCGTGGCGGCCCAGCGCATGTCCGCGATCGACGGGTTGTTGCCGCCGATGAACCGCCTCCCCTCCAGGAAGTGCGCCCGGAACGCCTCGAGCGGCGCGGCGAGCGCGGCCTCGGCCTCCTTCTGGGCCTTCGCCTTCATCTCGTCGTCGGCGTCGGACGTGCCGACCTCGCCCGGGTACTGCGCGAAGCCGAGCGTCGGGTAGGTCGCGCGCGTGAGCAGCGGATAGAACGTGCCCGTGAGGTAGAACATCGCGCTGTCGACCATCGCCCGCTCGCCCGGGTCACGCGGATAGAACTGGTCGAGGCCGTGCTTGTTGCAGAGGTACTGCATGATCGCGCAGCTCTCGCCGACCGCGCGTCGCGGCAGTCCCTCCTCCTCGAGCAGGGGCGTCAGATCGACGGGGTACTTGGCGAGGAACTCGGGGGTCGACTTCTTCCCCCACACGTCCACCTCCTCGAAGTCGAGCCCCGCGGCCCGAACGAAGATGCGAGCCGTCATGTTGTTGACGCTCGGCTTCAGGATGCTGAGTGTGTGCGTGGCCATCTGCTCCTCCTTACCCGTAGGCGTGTTTGGGCGATCGGTCGTCCGAGAGCGACTTGCGTGATCGGTTGACGAGCGCCTCGATCGCGTCCGCGAGGTGCTCCTCGGCGATGTTGTAGTCGCCGCGCTCGACCCGAAGCTTGTGCGCCTCGAGCAGCACCTCGGCGTGGGTGTAGCCGACCGGTGGCTCGAAGCGGTACGACGAGAGCTCGATCAGCAGGCCGAGCGGGTCCTCGAAGTAGATCGAGTCCATGAAGCCGCGGTCCTTGACGCCGCTGTGCTGGATCTCTCGCTCGTCGAGCCGCTCTGCGGCCTGCCGGAACGTGGCCTGCGAGAGCGAGAACGCGATGTGGTGCACGGCGCCGATGTCCGTCGAGGTGCGCGTCGGGTCCGGCTCGCGCTCCTCGTTCGTGAACACGGTGATGAGCCGCCCGTCGCCGGGATCGAAGTAGAGGTGGCTCTCCGACTCGTTGTCGAGGTTCGGCTGCTCGAAGACGAACGGCATGCCGAGCAGGCCCTCCCAGAAGTCGATCGACGTCTGCCGGTCGGCCCCGACGATCGTGATGTGGTGCACGGCCTGGCTCTGGAGCTTGCGCATTACCGCTGGATGAGGGTCGACTTGTACTCGCTCCGCTGCAGGCTGCCCCAGGGCACGAGCTCCACGCGCGTCTGGACGACCAATACGTCGCGAACTCTCTCACGGATCGCGTCGGCGAGCGCCGTGTCGGCCGGGCGGTCGCGCGCGAGCTCGACGACGAGGGGAAGCGGCGGCTCCTGCTTCACGCCCGGCGCCTCAGGCTTGACGAGGATGTGGCCGCTTACGTCTGGCTCGAACGCGCTCACGACCTCGCGCAGGGCCGAGGGGAAGACGTTGACGCCGCGGACGATCAGCATGTCGTCGGTGCGCCCGAGGCACCGGATCCGCAGGCCCGTGCGGCCGCAGCTGCACGGGCTCGTCCAGACCCGGACGTGGTCGCGTGTCCGGAAGCGCAGGAGCGGCGCGGCCCGGTGGTGAAGATGCGTCAGCACGAGCTCGCCGCTCGCGCCGTCGTCCATCTCGAGGGCAACGCCGGTCTCGGGGTCGATCAGTTCGGCGTGGACGAAGCCGCGGGCGCCGAGGTGCATCCCGTTCTGCTCCTCGCACTCGCCCCAGAGCGATGGGCCGATGTCGCCGACGCCCATCGCCTCGGTGACCTTCGAGCCCCACCCCTCCTCGAGCTGCGCACGGAAGGCGGGCTCGCCGCCACCGGGCTCGCCTGCGACGAGCACGCGCTCGACGCTCGACCCCGCGAGCTCGGGGTTCCGCTCGGCGAGATACGCCGCGTACGAAGGCGTCAGCACGACGGCCTCCGGCCTCAGCTCCTCGATGGCTCGCAGCAGCCGTTCCGTGTTGCCGGTGCCGATGGGAATGTGTGAGAGCCCGATGCGCTCGAAGGCGTCGAGGGCTGCGCCCGCCACGAACGGCCCCGCGTTGTAGGTCGAGACGACCCGCTGCCCGGGCGCGACGCCGGAGGCTGCGTAGCTGCGTGCCGAGCCGGTCACCCAGTTCTCGAGATCGCCGGCAGTCAGCGGCACGTAGCTGGGCGTGCCGGTGGTGCCGCTCGTCGAGTAGATCCGGGCGATCTCGGACGGCTGCGCGCACAGATGCGTGCCGATCGGGTTCTCGGGCGTGGCCGTCGCCTTCAACTCCTGCTTTTCCGTGAGCGGGAGCTGCGCGATGTCGGCGAGGCCGAGGGCTCCGGAGCCGGCGAGCTTCTCGCGGTAGAAGGCCGAGCGCTCGAGCAGGTAGCCGAGCTGCTCGCGGAAGCTCGGATCGTCGAGGGCGCGCTGCTCGGCCCACGGGCGGGTCTCGACCTCAGTGTCGAGGATCATCGGGCTCGTACTCGACCGCGTTCTCCGCGGCCGCGGCCAGCAGGAATCCAAGCGACTGCTCTCGCTCCTCGGCCAGGTGGGCGAGCAGGCCGGCCGTGCGGGCGAGAATCGGAACGGCCTTCACGGCAGCGGACGGGAAGCCCAGGTCGAGCAACACCGCCGCGATGGGCATGGCGACGTTCATCGTGAGCGGCTTGCCCCAGACCTCCGCGACCGCGTCGCGCAGGCCACGCGCGAGCGCGATGTGACGCCCGCTCACCCCCCGCTCGTCCGCGAGCTCGAGGATCCGCTCGGCGCGCGGGTCGAGAGGCGTGTGCACCGGATGCCCGAAGCCCGGGACCTTGCCGCCCGCCTCGTGAATCGTGCGCGCGATCTCCATCGGCGCCCGGCCCGATTCCAGGAGCCGCGCACATTCCTCCGACGTCCCGAGCACGACCGGACCCGCCCCGAGGATCCCCGCGGCCACGGCCCCCTGCAGCGAGCCGGGGTCGGCGGCGAGGGTCATCCTCGCGGCGACGTTGGTGGGCATCATCCCGTGCTCGGCGATCGCGACGAGCAGCAGGTCGAGGAAGAAGCGCTCGTCCTCGGTCGGCTCGCGTCCGGTCAGCAGCAGGTGGAAGTACTCGGTGAAGGTCAGCCGGCCCATCAGGTCGCCGGCGAGGTCGCGTCCCCGCACCTCGACGCGGTCGCGATACGCCCGGCCGATGCTCGTCCTACGCTCTGCGGGCACCGGCGACCATTGCCTCGAGCTTACGGAACGCCAGCTCCCGGGGTAGGTACTTCATCCCGCAGTCCGGCGCGACCACGAGCCGCTCGGGCGGCACGACCGCGAGCGCCCGGCGGATCCGCTCCGCGACGACCTCGGGCGTCTCGGCTTCGTCCGAGCCGAGATCGAGGACGCCGAGCACGATCGTCTTGTCCGGCACGTCACGCAGCACCGCGGCGTCGAGATCCGGCTGCGCGGCCTCCAGCGAGAGATGCGTGGCCGCACAATCGTTGAGCTCGGCGAGGAACGGGTAGCCGCTCGGCCGGTCGTGGACGATCGCGGCGTACCCGAAACACGTATGGAGGACGGTTTCCCCCTCGATGCCCTCGAGCGCCCCGTCGATCGCCTCGATCGCGTACTCGCGGGCGGCCTCCGGCCGTGCCTGCAGGTACGGCTCGTCGATCTGGACGACGTCGGCGCCGGCCGCCTTGAGGTCGCGCAGCTCCTCGTTGACGGCTTCCGCGTAGGCGAGCGCGAGGTTCCGATCGTCGGCGTAGTGGTCGTTCTGGGCCTGCTGCGTCATCGTGAACGGCCCGGGAACCGTGATCTTGATCCGGCGGTCGGTGAGCGAGCGCAGGAACTCGATGTCGCGGACCTCGACCGGCCGCGTGCGGCGGATCGGCCCCACGACCCTCGGGACGGGGTTCTCGTGACCCGTCCGGTCGACGGCGACCCCGGGGCTGTCGAGGTCGACGCCGTCGAGCGCGGTCGCGAAGCGGTTCGAGTAGCTCTCCCTGCGCATCTCGCCGTCCGTGATGACGTCGACGCCGGCGCGCTCCATGTCCTGCACGGCGAGCCGCGTGGCGTCGTCTTGGGCCTCCTCGAGGAACGGCTCGGAAACGCGCCAGAGCTCGCGAGCCCGCACGCGCGGCGGCAGCCGCTCCGCGAGCCGCTCGCGATCGATCAGCCAGCCCGGCTGCGGATAGCTGCCCACGACCGTCGTTACGAGCGCCTTCGCCACGAGGCGAGTCTAGGAGCCGCGATACTCGCCGCGGATGGTGACCCTCGACGTCGAGCGGCTGCGCGCGGAGACGCCCGGCTGCGCGCACCGGATCCACTTCAACAACGCCGGCGCGGCGCTGATGCCGGCGCCGGTGCTCGAGGCGACGCTCGAGCATCTACGGCTTGAGGCCGAGATCGGCGGCTACGAGGCCGCCGACGCGCGCGCCGAGGCCATCGCCGGCTTCTACGCGGCGAGCGCGGAGCTGCTCGGCTGCCGGGCCGAGAACGTCGCCTTCGCGACGAGCGCGACGGACGCGTTCTCGCGTGCGCTCTCCGCCGTTCCGTTCCAGCGGGGAGACGCGATCGTGACGACGCGGGACGACTACATCTCGAACCAGATCGCGTTCCTTTCGCTCCGCAAGCGGTTCGGAGTCGACGTCGTCCACGCGCCGACGCTTCCCGAGGGTGGCGTCGACGTGGACGAGATGGCCGCGATGATGAAGGCTCGGCGCCCGCGCGTCGTGGTCGCCACGCACATCCCGACGAACTCCGGGCTCGTGCAGCCGGTCGAGGAGATCGGACGCCACTGCCGTGAGCTCGACCTCCTCTACCTCGTGGACGCGTGCCAGTCGATCGGCCAGTACCGGCTGGACGTCGACGAGCTCGGGTGCGACTTCCTCTCGGCGACGTGCCGCAAGTTCCTGCGCGGGCCGCGCGGCACCGGCCTCCTCTACGTCTCCGACCGAGCGCTCGCGACCGGCTACGAGCCGCTGTTCATCGACATGCGCGGCGCGCGCTGGACCGCTCCGCACGCCTACGAGCCGGTCGCCGAGGCGGCGCGCTTCGAGGACTGGGAGTTTCCCTACGCGGCGCTGCTCGGTGCCGCCGCGGCGGTTCGGTACGCCCTCTCCGTCGGCATCGACGGGATCGCGGAGCGCTCACCCCGGCTGGGCGCGCTGCTTCGCGACGGTCTTGCGGCGGCAGACGGGATTCGTGTGCTCGACCGCGGCCCCGAGCTCTGCGCGATCGTCACCTTCACCGTTTCGGGCGCGGAGCCCACGCAGTTCAAGCAGGCCCTCGACGCGCGCCGGATCAACTCGGCATTGAGCTTCCGGGAGTACGCGCTCTTCGACTTCGACGACAAGGGCGTGGAGTGGTGCGTCCGCCTCTCGCCCCACTACTACAACACCGAGGAGGAGGTCGAACAAGTGCTCGCCGCCGTGGAGGAAGTGGCCCGCGCGAGTTAGGTGTTGCAGCAGGCCGCACGCTTCGGCAGGCTCCTGCCGATGGTTCCCGAGGCGCGGCTCGAGCGGACGGAGCACGGACTCGGACGGACTGAGGACGGCTGGTTCGTCCTCAACGCGCGCGAGACGCGCTGGCGCCACGCCGAGGGGCGGCCCGCCATCTGCGTGTTCGAGGGTGAGCCGGTGTTCCCGCAGGTCGGGATCAACCTCAGCGTGCTCGGACCGGGCGAGCCCATGGCGATGTACCACTGGGAGGCCGACCAGGAGGACTTCCTCGTCCTGCGCGGCGAGGCGCTGCTAATCGTCGAGGGCCAGGAGCGCCCGCTCCGGCAGTGGGACTTCGTGCACTGCCCGGCCGGCACGAACCACGTGATCGTCGGGGCGGGAGACGGCCCTTCGATCGTGCTCGCGATCGGCGCCCGCGAGCGCTCGACCGGCCCCGACTGGGGCGGCTACACCGTCGACCAGGCCGCGCTGCGCCACGGCGCCGGAGTCGAGGAGGAGACGACCGACCCGGAGCAGGCCTACGCGCGGTTCACGAGGCGCCAGGCGGCCCGGTACCGCGAAGACTGGCTCCCGTGAGCACGCTGTACCGCGACGCCGCGTTGGCGGACGGGCGCTCGGCGTCCCTGCAGCTCGGCATGAGCGTGCTCGTGGACGACGGACGCATCGCCTGGATCCGTCCGACCGACTCGGAGCACGATCCGGGCGAGGCCGAGGTCGTCGACGCGGGCGGCACCACGATCGTCCCGGGGATGATCGACTGCCACAGCCACCTCACGCTCCCGGGCGGGTCGCACTGGATCGAGCGCGGGAGCGACACGCCCGAGCAGCTCGTCCGGCACGCCGAGCACAACGCGAGGCTCCAGATGCACGCAGGCGTCCGCTGGGCGAGGGACGTCGGCGCCCCCATTGGGATCGACCCGGTCGACGGCCGCAGGCGCGCCCTCAGCCTCGGGCTGCGCGACCGCTGGCGAGGTCACGCCCACTACCCCTACGTGCGCGCCGCGGGGACGTGGGTCACGCGCGCGGGCACGCTCCCGAGTGGGCTGACTGCGGAAGCCGAGGACGCCGACGCGCTGCTGCGACTGGCGATCGAGCAGCTCGACGACGGGGCCGATCTCGTGAAGCTCTACCTCGACGGGCCCGATCCGGAGACGGCGCCGTGGACCCCCGGCGAGGTCGAGCGTGTGGTCGCGGCGGCGCACGCGCGGGGCGCCAAGGTCACCGCCCACTCCGGCAGGCTCAATGGCGCCCGCGTCTGCGCCGAGGCGGGAGTCGACTGCGTCGAACACGGCTTCGAGCTCGACCAGGACTGCGCGCGGCTGATGGCCGAGCGCGGCATCGCGCTCGTCTCCACGCTGACGGTGCTGAAGTCCTGGACGACCTTCGCGCAGACGACCACGGTCGAGCGCTTCGCGAGTCCCGCCGGCCGCAAGGCCGTTGCCGAGCGGTGGGACGCGGCTCGGAGCAGCATTCGCCTCGCGCACGCAGCGGGCGTGCTCCTCGGCGCCGGGACGGATTTCGGCGGCGGCTCGAGCCGCGCGAACCAGCTGGCCTGGGAGGTGGAAGCGCTCGTCGAAGCGGGCCTCGAGCCGTGGGAGGCCCTGGCGGCCGTGACGTGGAAGGCGGGCGAGATCCTCGGCGAGCCCGAAGCGGGCCGGCTCAGGGAGGGCGGACCGGCCGACTTCTTCCTCGTCCACGGCGACCCGCTCTCGGATCCGTCGGCGCTGTGGCGGGTCTGGCGAGTCGGCTGGGTCGACGGATGATGCGGCAGGCCGTTACGACGAGCATCGTGCCCGAGCTCTCCGTCAAGCGCGGCCGTGCCGCCGTCGAGTTCTACAAGGACGCTTTCGGCGCGGTCGAGGTCTACCGGGTCGGCGGCACGGACGAGCACGAGGACGTCGTGGCCCAGCTGTCCATCGGAGACGCGTCGTTCTGGGTCTCGGACGAGTCTCCGCCGCACGCGAACTTCAGCCCGGAGTCGCTGGGCGGCGGGACCGTGCGAATCCTCCTCGTCGTGGAGGATCCAGAGTCCATGGTCGAGCGAGCCGTCGCCGCCGGCGCGACCGAGATCTATCCGGTCGCCGAGGAGCACGGCTGGCGCCTGGGGCGGATCGAGGACCCGTTCGGCCACCACTGGGAGATCGGGAAGCCGCTCGGCGCGTGGCCGCCCGCGGGCAGCGCCCACTAGGCGCGATACTGGTCGGCGATGGTCGTCGTCCCGCCCGCCCGCCATCTGCTCCGCGCCCGGGATCTCGCCGACGCGCGCTACTTCGAGCCGCTGGGAGTGAACGACCTCGCGCGGGCCGCCGGCCTCTCACGCGCACACTTCAGTCGCGAGTTCCGGCGCACGTTCGGCGAGTCGCCGCACGCGTACCTGCTCACGCGGCGCCTCGAGCGGGCGGCCGCGCTGCTGCGGTCCACCAACCGCTCGGTCGCCGAGATCTGCTTGTCCGTCGGCCTGCGGAGCATCGGCTCCTTCACCACCAGCTTCACGCGCACCTACGGCGTGTCGCCGACCGCGTACCGCGCGTCGTTCCCGCCGGCTTCCCGCCACGCGCTGATCCCGGCGTGCGTGATCCGCGCCTACGGCCGTCCGCAACACCGCACATTTCGAGAAGACAAGGTCTTCGTGCGGACCTAGCATCGCCGACGACCTGCTTCCGGCAAGAGGAGGAGACGATGATCAAGATCGGTACCGCGCAGCTCTGGGTCCACGACCAGGAGGAGGCGCTCGCCTTCTACACGCAGAAGCTCGGAATGGAGGTGCGTTCCGACGTCAGCCTCCCCGAGCTCGGCGACTTCCGCTGGCTGACCGTGGCTCCGCCCGGGCAGGAGGACGTCGCCGTCGTGCTGATGGCGATTCCAGGCCCGCCGGTGATGGATCCCGAAACGGCCGACCAGGTTCGCACGCTGATGGCGAAGGGCTTCGCGGGCACGGTCTTCCTCACGACCGACGACTGCCGAGCCGAGTACGAGGAGCTCAAGGGGCGTGGCGTGGAGTTCGTCGAGGGGCCCGAGGAGCGACCCTACGGGATCGACTCGGCGTTCCGCGACCCGTCGGGCAACCACCTTCGGCTCACCGAGGTGCGGCAGCTCGCGGCGGTCTAGCGACGCCCTGGCCGAGCAGCTCGGCGGGCGGCGTCAGGAGGCGGTCGATCGCCGCTCCCTGAAAGCTCATGATCGTGTCGCGCCCTCCCGGGCGCTCGGCCCGCAGGACCGTGACCGTCCTGAGCGTCGTGTCGCCGTTCCGGTCGAAGCGGAAGCTCCCCAGGATGCCGCCGGCGACCCGCGTCGCGAATAGCTGCTTGACGACCGACCGTCGCGTCCCGTCGGAGCGGGCGATCGCGTCGAGCAGCGCCTCCGTGGCCTGGGCCGTGTACAGGGCCGAAGGCTCGACGTCGACGCCTCGCTGCGTGATACCGAACTCCTGCGCGAACCGGCGCGCGGCGGGACCGTAACTCTGCGGCGTCAGGCCGAGGAGCGTGACGTAGGTTCCCTTTGCGGCGCGGCCCGCCCGCTCGAACAGCAGCCCGATCGGCGTGAACCCACTCGATCCGATGAGCTTCGGGTCGGGCCCTAGCACGGCGCGCAGGTCGCGCACGACCTCGCCGCCGCCGCTGTCGAGGATCCCAGCGAGATAGACGGCATCCACCCTCCTGCGCGCGACGTCGCGTGCGAGCGGCCTGTACGTGCGCGCTCCAACGTCCCACCGCCGCACCCCGACCACCTCGAGCTTGAGCCGGCGAGCCGCCGTGCGGAAGCTCTCGACGAGCGGCGCGCTGAAGAACCGGTCGCCGTCGTGCAGCACCATGACGCGCCGAGCCCCGAGCCTGCGCGCGAGCAGCGCGCCGGCGGCACCTTCGAGGTCGTCGGTCGGGAAGACGCGCACGTAGTTTCGCCGCCCGGCCGGGTACAGGCCCGCGAGCGCGCCCGGGGGCACGCCGGCGCCTTCGCGTGTCAATCCGACCGTCGAGTTGAGCGGCGAGATCATCGCCAGGCCGCCTCCCGACGCCCGATTGAGGATAGGCACCTCGGCGAGCGCGCAGGGCGAGTTGAGCGTGCCCACGACACCGACGACCTTCTCGTGCCGCGCGTACTCGCGGGCGTTGGACGCGCACTTCGCCTCGTCGTAGAGGCCGGTGCGCGCGACGGAGTCGTCGCACGACTGGTAGCCGACGCGGAAGCGCCCGGCACGGAAACCGCGCCGGCGGAGGACGTACACGATCGCCTGTGACATCTGGAGAGCCGTGACGAGCGAGCCGCCCCGCAACGGGAGATCGGAGGCGATCAGGGCGTCCGGCTCGCCGCCGCCTCCGGCGACAACGTCGCCGCAGATCGTTCGCGGTAGCGAGCCGGAAATCGGACGCGACGCGGCGGCGACGATTCCAGCGCCGCCGGTCGCAGTCACCCAGACGCGGCCATCGCCGACGGCGAGTCCACGCGGCGTGCCGCCGACCGGGATCGTGCGAGCGACGGCGTTGTCGTCGGGGTCGATCCGCACGACCGTCCCGCGGACGCCGTTCGTGGCCCAGAACGCACCCGCGCCGACCGCCATGTCGGAGACGCCTTCGCCGACCGGGATCGCCGACGGGCTCGTATTCGGGTCGAGCTCGATCCGCCAGAGATTGCCGTCCGGCGGCGCCGTCACCCACACCGACCCCGCGCCGACTGCGAGCGCCCCCAACGCGGTCGCGCGCAGGCGGACGCGACGCCCGAGCCGATTCGTGACCGGGTCGATCCGTGTGACCGTGCCGTCCGTTCCGATCGCCCAGACCTCCCGACCGGCGGCCGCGATCGCGGTTGCGGCAAAGCCGTGGACGCCTCCGACTCGCGCGTTGCTCACCGGGCAGATACGCGAGATGCGCGAGTCGGGGCCGATCACCCACACCACGCCGTCCGATGGTCGGTCGCGTTCGTGATGCCTCCGCCGCTTAGGGGGAGCGCAATCCGCTCTTCCAGCCCGCGGGTGACGGGGTTTACGCGCACGAGCGAGGTCGCGACCGGTCCAACCGTCTGGGCGCTGGAGAGCGGGGCGCCGTTCGTGACCCACACACCGCCTTCCCCGGCCGCGAGGTCGACCGGCGTCCCGCCCGTCCCGAAGGGCGATACCTCGTCCGTGTCCGGATCGACGTGCGCGATCGTCTGCGCGTCGGCGTTGACGACCCAGACCGCGCCTTCGCCGGCGGCGACAGCGGCAGGGGTCGCCCCGACGTCGAGGCGCTCGCTGACGTCGTTCGAGCTCGGGTCGATGACGGCGAGTGCATCGGCGCCGGCGAGAACGTCCGCGGAATCGTTGTGGCGCGCGAGTGCGAACGCCGCAACCACCCCCGCCAGGACGAGGAGCGCCCCCGCTGCGACGGCAGTGCGGCCCTCGCGGGTTGCCACCACACGGCGCAAGCCCGTCGGCGCGGGCGTGGCCTCGAACGGTGCCGCCGCCTCGGCGCGCACTGGCGGGAAGTCCGACGCGAGGCCGTCGATGTCGAGCTGATAAAGGCGTGCCGGCCGGTCGAGATCCTTGAGGCGCTGCTCGCCGAGGTCGCGAAGCGCCACGCCGCGCGGCAACTCGTCCTCGACCATCTCTCGAGTCGCGTTCGAGAGCAACACCTGTCCGCCGTGAGCCGAGACGGAGACGCGCTGCGCCCGGTGCACCGCGACTCCCACGTACCGGTCGTGGTCGACGAGCGCTTCGCCGGTGTGCAGGCCCATGCGCACGCGGACGTGCGCGCCCTCGGGCCAGTCGTGGGCCGCGAGCGCGCGCTGCGCCGCCACCGCCGCGTCGACCGCGTCGCGCGCGGTGCGGAAGGCGACGAAGAGGGCGTCGCCCTGGGTGTCGACCTCGGCGCCTTCGTGCTCCGCGAAGGCCGCGCGAAGGAGGCGATGGTGGTCGGCCAGGATCCGGCTGTAGCCATCGCGGCCGAACTGCTGCAGCAGTCGCGTCGACCCCTCGAGGTCCGTGAACACGAACGTCACCGTCCCTCTCGGCAGCTCGGCCATCCCCAGGTCTTAACCCGGCCGCCTCACGGGATCAAGCGCGTTCGCGCTAGAGCCGGCCAGTGGTCGTCGGTCAGGCTCGGGCCAGGCGCTCCGCGAAGCGGTCGAAGAACTTGCCCCAGCCCTCGCCGGCGCGCTCGTACTCCTCGGCCGACATACGCCCGCGCTGCTCGAAGAGCATCTCGGTCCGGCCGTCGCCGAGGTCGTTGAGGACGACCGTGATCAGCTCGTAGGCCTCCTCCCCCGGCGGCTGGTCGGAGATAGTGAACACGAGCCGCTCGGGCTCGACGACCTCGTGGAACTCGCCCTTCCATCGGATCTCACGGCGCTCGGGGCCGGCGAACATCGTCGCCCGCCACGAACCGCCCGGCGTAACGTCCATCGAGACGGTAGAGGGCGGCACCTCGGCCTCGACTCCGCCGAACCAGTCGGCGAAGCGCTCGGGCTCGGTCCACTCCTCCCATACGCGCTCGCGCGGCGCGTCGAACACGCGCGTGATCGCGATGCTCTGCTCGCCGCTGTCAGCCATTCCCGGTCTCCTGGAGACGCTCGTCGAGGCGGTCGAAGCTCCCCTGCCAGAACCGACGGTACGTCTCGAGCCAGTCGACGGCCTCCTTGAGCGGCGCTCCCTGCAGGCGCGAGGGGCGAAGCTGCGCCGAGCGGCCGCGCGCGATCAGGCCTGCGCGCTCGAGCACCTTCAGGTGCTTGGACACCGCCTGCACGCTGATCGGGAACGGCTCGGCCAGCTCGTTCACCGTCGCCTCACCCTCCGCGAGCCGCGCCAGGATCGCCCGCCGCGTCGGGTCGGCGAGTGCCCCAAACGTGCTCGTGAGCTGGTCGGCCGCCACCCTCTATTCATCCCGTCGGTTGATCAACCCTAATGTTGAGTATGGTACCGCGGCATCCCGACGTCGAGAAAGGAGGGCCAGGTGGGAAGAATCGTCGTAACCGAATTCGTCTCGCTGGACGGCGTGATCGAGGACCCGGGCGGATCGGAAAACTTCCAGTACGGGGGCTGGAGCTTCGAAATCAGCCGGGGCGAGGAAGGCGACGGGTTCAAGCTGGACGAGACCCTCGCCTCCGACGCTCTGCTGCTCGGACGGGTGACCTACGAGGGCTTCGCGGAGGCGTGGCCGACGAGGGAAGGCGCGTTCGCGGACAAGTTCAACACCATGCCCAAGTACGTCGTCTCCTCCACCCTCGAGCGCCCGAAGTGGAACAACTCGACCGTGCTCGAGGGCGACGTCCCCGCGGCGGTCGCGAAGGTGCGGGACGAGCACGAGGGCGACGTCGTCGTCCACGGCAGCGCCCGGCTCGTGCAGACGCTGCTCGAGCACGACCTCGTCGACGAGCTGCGGCTGATGGTGTTCCCCGTCGTGCTCGGGCGCGGCAAGCGGCTCTTCGCCGAGACGAGCGACAAGAAGCCGCTGCGCCTCGCCGACTCGAGGGTGGTCGGCGACGGCGTCGCGATCCTCACCTACACGCCGTCGCGCGGCGGCGCCGACGGCTCGGGCTCCGGCTAGGCGCGAGTTAGTAGCTCTGAGCCACTAACTCCGGCTGGCAGCGAGTTAGGCGCGCTCGATCGTGGCTTCCGCTTGGCAGCGGCGAAACCCGCCGGCCGGGGCGACTTTGTGGCTCTGAGCCACTAACCACGAGGCGTTGCGCTCGCACTGGGCCCGGGTCGCCTAAGGTCTTCGCCCATGGGACAGCGGGTCGTGCTGCTCCGTGGCATCAACCTCGGTGCGAGCAACCGGATCGCGATGCCGGCGCTCCGGGAAGAGCTGGAGAAGGCCGGCTTCGACGACGTGCGCACCTACCTGCAGAGCGGGAACGTCGTGCTCTCGAGCGACGCGTCGGAGAACCAGGTGGCCCGCAGGTGCGAGCGCCTGATCGCGAAGGCCTTTGGGCTCGACATCGCAGTCGTCGTGCGCACCCGCGACGAGCTCGCCGACGTGGTCGGGCGCAACCCGTTGGCGAAGGTCGCGCGCGACCCGAAGCGCTACCAGGTGAGCTTCCTGTCCAAAGAGCTCAGCGCGAAGGCCGTCGACGAACTCGCGGCGCTCGCGGTCGACGGCGAGCGCTTCGTCGCGGTCGGTCGAGAGCTTTACGCCTGGCACCCGCGCGGAGTCGCGCGCTCGAAGCTTTGGGCGGCGCTCGCGGGGCGAGGACTGGGAGTCACTGCGACCGCCCGCAACTGGACGACGGTCACGAAGCTGCTCGCGCTCGCAGAGGAGTAGCGCCGGCGGGCGATGAGTTTCGCTCCTCACGACGGTCTCCGTGACGACACCGAACGGGAAGGAGCAGGTGACCATGGCGAGACTGATCTGCGACATCTCGATGTCACTCGACGGCTTCGTCGCCGGGCCGAACCCGACTCTCGAACAGCCGCTCGGCGCGGGCGGCGAACGGCTCCACGAGTGGGTGTTTCGCCTCGCGAGCTGGCGCAAGCCC
>JBKOYJ010000035.1:0-8768 GCA_046725345.1 Actinomycetota bacterium
CTCTACACCGTGTATCTCGACGGGATGCCGCACCTCACCAACCTCCCGTGGAGGTTCGCGAACGTCTTCGGCCTCATGCCCTCCTCGACGCACGAGCTCCGAGTCGACGCACGCGACAACTTCGGGAACGTCGCGCAGAGCGACGTTCTGTCGATGACGACGCCGGCTCCGATGAACGGCGTCGCGCCGACGGCGCCGACGAACGTGCAGCTCGGCTTCCAGAGTGGCAACGGGGAGGCGTGGCTGAGCTGGGATCGGTCCACGGACGACGCCGACCCGCAGCACCTGATCGTCTACGAGATCTACTTCAACGGACTCCCGAACTACCCCGAGAGCATCATCGGCGGCAATTCGACGATCGCGTACTGCACGGTGCAGGGCATCGGGTTGACCAAGGTCGTGCTCAGGGCTGTCGACACGTCGGGGAACCGCTCAGCCCCGAGCAACGCGGTCTGGGTCGACTGCTGACGATCGCTTGGTGCGCCCGCCGCGTCGACTGCGGCGGGCGCACCACCGAGCGTCGTCGCAATCGCATGCGCCCGACTGATCCTCCTTCCCTTGGGCTTCTGAGGGCCGATTTGCGAAGCACGGCCGCGCGGCCGGTTGGGCGTCAGGCGCCTGACTAACTTGCCGCCGCTTGCCGCCCGGCTGCGCCGCCGCCGCTCCGTACAGACTCCCGTGCCTCGCAGCACGTGCAGACCCGCCCTCCCTCGAATCGCAGAGCTGTTGCAGCAAGCGACTTGCTTCTCAAGTGTTCAAGCGATAACTTGAAAAAGATGGCGAGCGGTTCGGCGAAAGCGACGTTGTTCGACGCGCTCGCCTCGGTCGCGCGGGCCGTAGGAAGCGGGCGGCGCGCAGAGATGGTCGATCTGCTTGCCCAGGGAGAGCGCGCGGTCGACGAGATCGCCAGCGAGATCGACCAGAGCGTCGCCAACACGTCGCAGCATCTGCAGGTGCTGGCGCGTGCGGGGCTCGTGCGGTCGCGCCGGGAGGGAACGCGCATCCTGTATCGGCTCGCGAGCGACCGCGTGGGGGAGCTCTGGGCGGCCGTGCGCGACGTCGCCGTTCACCACGTGGCCGAGGTCGCCGTCCTCGCCGACGACTACCTCGGCGAGCGGGACGGGGTCGAGCAGCTTTCCGCAGAGGAGCTCGCGCGGCGGCTGGCGCGCGACCAGGTGGTTCTGCTCGACGTGCGGCCGGCGCAGGAGTACCGCGCGGGCCACATCGTCGGCGCGCGGTCGGCGCCGCTCGCGGAGCTTCCATCCCTCCTGCCGACGCTGCCCCGTCGACGGCAGATCGTCGCCTACTGCCGCGGTCCCTACTGCGTGTACGCCGACGATGCGGTTCGGCTCTTGCGGCAGCGGGGGCTGAAGGCGCGCCGGCTGGACGTCGGCTTTCCCGAGTGGCGGCGGGCGGGCCTACCAGTCGAGACGGCGAGCTGAGAGGAGCCCGACGTTGCTGCTGCGACCCTTCCTGAACGAGGCCGGCTCCTGCGCCAGCTACCTGTTCGGCTGCACGACGCACGCGCAGCTTGCGGTCGTCGATCCGCACGCCGACCTCGTCGACGACTACGTGGCTGTCGCCGCTGCGATCGGAGCACCGATCGTCGCCGTGTTCGAGACGCACGTTCAAGCCGACCACGTCTCGGGCCTACCCATGCTCGTCGAGCGCACCGGCGCGAATGGCTACCTGCCCGCAGGTGCCGGCGTCGCGTTCGAGCACGTCGCGCTGACCGACCGCGAGCTGGTCGAGCTCGGAAACACACTCGTGACGGCGATCGCCACTCCCGGGCATGCGCCCGCCCACCATGCATACGCGGTCGCCGATCGCCGTCGCGGCAGCGAGGAGCCGTGGCTCCTGTTCAGCGGCGACTCGCTGCTGATCGGGGACGTCGGCAGGCCCGACCTGCACGTAACCGGCGACGTGTACGGACAGGCGCGTCTGCTGCACGCGAGTCTGCAGCGCCTGCTCGAGCTTTCCGACCACGTCGTCCTCTACCCGAGCCACTACGGCGGCTCGCTCTGTGGCCGTGGCCTCTCCGGCAACCCGATCTCCTCGATCGGCTTCGAGCGCCTGCACAACCCGCTGCTCGCGCTCTCCGATCCGAACGCGTTCGCCGACGCCCTGCTCGCTGACATGCCGGCGCCGCCCGCCGAGTACGAGCGGATCTTCGCGGCCAACCGCTTCGGGCGCATCGGCGCGCCGGCATGAGCGCGGCGGTGCGACTTGGTCTCCGTGTCAACGCCGGCCAGTTCGCGCTGCTCGTTGCGCTCAACGCGCTCGTGGGAGCGACGGTCGGCCTGGAGCGCAGCGTCCTGCCGCTCGTCGGCACGGAGGACTTCGGCGTGCGCTCGAGCTCGGCGGTGCTCGCCTTCGTGGTCGCCTTCGGCGCCGCTAAGGCGGTTGCGAATCTCGCCGCCGGCGCGCTTGCCGCGCGCGTGAGCCGAAAGCGGCTGCTCGTCGCCGGCTGGCTCGCGGCGCTGCCGGTACCGCTGCTGATCGCGCTCGCGCCGTCGTGGTGGTGGATCGTCGCCGCGAACATTCTCCTCGGCGTCAACCAGGGCTTTGCATGGTCGATGACGGTGGTGATGAAGATCGATCTCGCCGGCCCTGCCCGCCGCGGGCTCGCGCTCGGCCTGAACGAGGCCGCGGGCTACCTCGGCGTCGCGGGCGCGGCGTTCGCGACCGGCGCGCTCGCTGCCAGCTACGCGCCGCGGACCGTCGTCTGGGTCGGCGCAGCCGCGCTCGCTGCCACAGGGCTGCTCGCGAGCGTCGTTTTCGTTCGCGATACGGCTGGCCATGCGCGATTGGAAGAAGGTGAGGATGGCGTGGCCGCGCCGCCGTTCCGCGCCGCCTTCACTGCCGTGACCCTCCGCGAACCGATCCTGCGCGCTTGCAGCCAGGCGGGTCTCGTAAACAACCTCAACGACGCGCTCGCCTGGGGCCTGGCTCCGCTCTACCTCGCAGCCCACGGCGCGGGCATTCGCGAGATCGCGATCGTCGCCGCGGCCTACCCGCTCGTCTGGGGCGCCGGGCAAATCACGACCGGTTGGCTCTCCGACCACACCGGCCGCAAGCCGCTGATCAGCGGCGGGATGCTGCTGCAGGCGGGTGCGCTTGGGCTGCTAATCGCGGGCAACGGCTCGTTCGCACCCTCCCTTACGGCGGCCGTGCTCCTCGGTGTCGGCACCGCGATGGTCTACCCGACCTTGCTCGCTGCCGTCTCCGACACCGTTCGCCCGCGCGCGCGCGCGCAGGCGGTCGGGATCTACCGGTTCTGGCGCGACTTCGGCTTCGTCGCCGGCGCGATCATCGCCGGTCTCGGCGCCGACGCGACGTCTCTCTCAACGGCAATCGTCATCGTCGCCGCGCTGACGGGCGCGAGCGGTCTGACCGTCGTTGCGACGCCGTGGACCAGCCGTCCGCAGCTGCAACCACTGCCCGCCAAGTAGGAAGGAGGCGCATGCGAGCCGATAACGGCAAAGTAGTGATCAACCTTGCGACCGGAGTCGAGGACGCCGAGCGGGTAACAGTCGCGTTCCTCGTCGGCGGCGCCGCGCTCGAGCGCGGCAAGCAGGTGGCGCTGTTCCTGACCAAGGAAGCAGTGCGGCTCGGGCTTCCCGGCTACGCGGAAGCGGTCGCCTGCGACGGCTGCCCGCCGCTCGCGCGGCTGTTCCAGCAGTTCGCCGACGGCGGCGGGGAGTTGCTCGTCTGCCCGATCTGCTTCACCGCCCGCAAGCTGGACGAGGGCGGCTTGGTCCCCAACGCCCGCCTTGCCGGCGCGACACCGCTCTGGGAGTGGATCGGCGAGGGCGCTACGGTCTTCAGCTACTGAGGAGGACAGGCGAATGGCGATAGACGTTGAGATCGATGTCGAGCTGCTGAAGAGCGAGATCAAGAAGACGTACGCGTCCGTGTCGGAGAAGCCGGAGAGGGAGTTCATCTTCCCCACCGGACGCGCATGGGCTGAGGACCTCGACTATCCGGAGGAGCTTGCCAACGTGCCCGAGCCGGCGGTCGAGTCGTTCGCCGGTGTTGCGAACCCCTGGGCAATGGGGCGGCTCCTCGCGGGCGAGCGGGTACTCGACCTCGGCTGCGGTGCCGGCACCGACTCTTTGATCGCTGCGCAGATGGTCGGTGATCAGGGGCACGTTGTGGGGATCGACATGACGCGAGAGATGCTCGCGAAGGCCCGATCGGCGGCGGCGGCGATGGGAGCGACGAACGTGGAGTTCGTCGAGGGCGAGGCAGAGCGGCTCCCGTTCCCCGACGCCAGCTTCGACGTCGTCATCTCGAATGGAGTGATCGACCTGATCCCGGACAAGGATGCCGTCTTCGCCGAGCTTTCCCGCGTTCTCGTCCCTGCCGGCCGCCTCCAGATCGCCGACGTGACGATCCAGAATCCGGTTAGCGCCGAGGGGCGGCGCAACATCGACCTCTGGACCGGCTGAATTGCCGGGGCGCTGCTGGAAGCAGCGTACGCGAACCTGCTAGAGCGTCACGGCTTCGAGCGGATCGAGACGGGTCAGCTCGTCGACACGTACGCGCGTTCGAAATTCGAGGACACGCGCCGCAAGGCGCAGAAGTTCGGCGCCCGCGGCACGACCCTGAAGGCGTACAAGCGACAGCTGCAATGAATTCAGTGGCGTGATCGGTGAGCCGGGCGGCGCTTCTGCGCGGCGACGCGCACGCCCGAAATCTTCTCACCAGAGCTGCGCGCTCATCGCTGCCTGGGTCGTGTCGGCAACGGAAGACGTGAGCGCGAAATGGCAGAAAGCCGACGCTCGAACCGTCAGTACTACGCCGTTTCGGCGAGAAGCGCCTCGCCCTCACGGATGAAGCGAGTCGCGCCCACCGAGCGATAGAACGCGAGCGCCCTCTGCAGCTGCACGTCCGCCTCGGCTCTTCTGCCGGCCTCGACGAGCGCTTCAGCGGCACGCAGCCGCAGCTCGGCTTCGTCGGCCAGCCAGCCGTCCTCGGCCGACAGATCCGCCGCGCGTCCGAAGTCCCCTTCGAGAACAGCTGCAGCGACGCGAACCGACGGCCGTTCCGGAAGCCGGTCGAGCACCCGCGTCACCTTTTCGCGCACGCCGAGAACGTCCGCCTCGAGCGCGAGTCGTAGCAGTCCGAACGTCGTCACGCCCCGCTCGAGGAGCGACAGGAGCTCCTTCGCCAGCTCGCGTGCCGCTTCGGGTCGCCCCAGCGCGCAATCCGTCCGAATATGGCACGCGAGCGCGGGCTGGAGCGCCTGTGGCTCCTTGATCTGCTGTGCGCGCGCGAGGGCGCGCGCAGCCTCGGGTCCCGCCGCCTCAGCGTTGCCTCGGGCGATGTGGAGCTCGGCTAGGCGATCGCGAACGTATACCTCGTTGTAGTTCGGCGAGCCCGCCTCGCACGCGGCCAGAAACTGGCCGGCGCTCGCCAGGAACTCGTCCCAGCGCCCGAGATCAAACGTGCTCAGCAGGAGCTGGCCCTCGACGAAGCGGCCGACGGGGCCGTGGCCGAGCCGCTCGGCCGCCTCCTTCGCGAGCAGCTGCCACTCATACGCGCGCTGCAGGTTGCTCTCCATCGCCGCGCGATTGTTGTACGCGCGGGCGAGATCCGGATTGTTCGTCGCCTTGGCGATCTCGATCGCACGCTCCAGGTCCTCGATCCCGCCATCGTCGCCTGCGTTGCCCCGCGCGGTGCCGATGTTGACGAGCGCCCCCGGAACGAGCTCGGTGAGGCCGAGCGCCTCGGCCATGGCGAGTGCAGCGCGTCCGGTGCGAACCGCCTCGTCGGTCTCGTCCGCCAGCATCGCGTAACGTGACACCTCGGCGAGAACGCGTGCGACCGCAGCGCTCGGCGGACGGCCGTCGACGAGTTGGCGTGCGCGCTCGAGCTGCTCTCGCCCGCGCTCGTTCTGGCCGTGGTCCCACCACGCCTCGGCGAGGACGACGCACGCTTCTGCGGCCGTCTCCGGGTCGCCCGCCGCAAGGAGCGCGTCGCGCGCCTCCTCGAGTCGCTCGATACGGTGCGCGCCCACCGAGCGATGGAGTGCCGTCCCGAGCCGAAAGAGGACGCGTGGGCGGTCCTTGTCGGGAACGCCGAGCTCGAGCGCCTCCTCTAAGAAGCGGGCGGCATTCGCGAACGCATTCAGTCCGGCTGCGCGCTCTCCCGCGCGGACGAGCGCGCTCGCCGCCGACTCGGCGAGCACGTCCGCGTCCACGCCAGCGGCCCGCGACAGCTCGAGCGCAGAGAGGTAGTGGTGCGCGAGCAGATCTCCCTGGTCCTCGGGGCGGCCGAGCGACTCGATCCACTCGGCGGCGCGCCGGTGCCGCTCGGCGCGCGCCGCTCGCGGAATCGAGCCGTACGCGACGTCGCGGACGAGGACATGCCGGAAGGCGTACTCGCTCTCGCTTGCGATGGAGCTACGACGCGAACGCCGTACGAGCTCACGCCGCTCGAGCACGGGCAGCCGCTGCTCGACGTCGAGGCGATCGCGCTCGCCGATCGCCGCCAGTGCGCCCGGCCAGAAGACCTTCCCAACCACCGCCGCGTGCTGGAGCAATTCCTTGTCCGCCGGATCGAGCGCGTCGAGGCGGGCAGCGATGATTCCCTGGACCGATCCCGGCAGCTCGAGTTCCCCGCGCGCGCCCTCGGCAACCATGCGCACGAACTCCTCCGCGTAGAGCGGGTTACCGCCCGCCCGATCGAGGACGGTCGCCTGCACCTCCGCGGGGAGAACCGAGCGCTCGAGCAGCGCGTGGACGAGGTGCGCGGTCTCCTCGTCGGTCAGCGGCGCGAGCGAAATGGTCGTCCCATTCGCCTTGCCGCCCCCCCACGCAGGTCGGCGTGACAGGAGCTCCGGGCGCGCAGTGCCGACGACGAGGACGGGGACGTCGGTGAGCCAGTCGACGAGGTGGTCGACGAAGTCCAAAACCCCGTCGTCGGCCCAGTGCAGGTCCTCGAAGACGAGAACAAGCGGTCGGTCCTCCCCGAGCGCCTCGAAGAACCGCCGCCACGCCGCGAAGGCCTCGCCGCGGCGGTCGCCGCCGGCCTCGTCGGCGGCGAGGCCGACGAGCGGGCCGAGATGCGTCTCCAGCCACGTTGCTTCCGTCTCGTCTGAGATGAGCCGCTCGACCGCCTCCCGCAGCTTGCGCGTAGTCTCCGCTGACGGGTCGGTCTCGAAGATGCCGGCCTCCGCCTTGACCATCTCGCCAAGCGCCCAGTAGCTCACGCCCTCGCCGTAGGGGAGCGAGCGGCCCTGGCGCCATCTGACGAGCCGATCGCCGCGGTCGATGACGGTGAAGAGCTCGCCTAGGAGCCGGCTCTTCCCGATCCCCGGAACGCCGACGACGCTCACGAGCTGGGGCACGCGGTCCTCCGACGCGCGTCTGAACGCGGCGGTTAGCAGCTCCAGCTCCTGGTCGCGGCCGATCAACGGCGCGGGGGCGGCGGGCGTAAGGTCGACGCCGAGCCGCGCTCTCGCCTGGACCGCCTCCCACACGCGAACGGGCGCCGCCTTCCCCTTCGCCTGCACCGGTTCGTGCTCGCGGTACTCGATCGCGCGCTCAGTCGCCCGGTACGTCTGCTCGCCGACCAGGATGCCGTCGACCGGCGCGGCGGACTGCAGGCGCGAGGCGGTGTTGACGACGTCGCCTGACGCCATCCCTTCGCCCTCAGCGGCGCGCGCGTCGAGCGCGACGAGCGCTTCTCCTGTGTTGACGCCGACGCGGACGTGTAACTCGCTCTCCTCGGCGACCCAGTCGCGAATCGCAAGCGCCGCACGGACGGCCCGCTCCGGATCGTCCTCGTGCGCGGCGGGCGCGCCGAAGAGCGCGACGACGGCGTCGCCGATGAACTTTTCCACCGTTCCGCCGAAGCGCTCGAGCTCCTCCCGGATGCGCTGCCAGTACGGGGCAAGCAGCGCGCGGACGTCCTCGGGATCCATCTGCTCCGACCGCGCTGTAAAGCCGACTAGATCCGCGAAGAGCACGGTGAGCACCTTCCGCTCCTCGCGCACCGGCGCCGGCGCAGCGAGGGGCGTACCGCACATGCCGCAGACGCGGAAGCCGGCCGGATTCTCCTGACCGCAGTTCGAACAGATCACGTCTGCGAAGCCTAGGTCGTCTCGTCAGAAGGTACGAGCACGGCCGCCGGAGGCGGCGTGTAATAAGCGTGCGACGACGGAGGCGGCGACGCCGCCCCGTGGTCAAGTTTTGGTCAAGTAGCCGCGACGAAGGGCGGCGAACGGTGGCGAAGCGAACACCCGCGAACCGCCGGAGTGGCTGCAAACGCGAAGGATGACGACGACTGGCGACAGTTGTCGCCGAAATTGCACCCAGGAGGTCGCCGGTTCGAGTCCGGCTAGCTCCACCAACGAAGAGGCCGCAAATGCGGCCTCTTCTGCTTCGATCACGGACCGACGGTTGGTCGACCCGTTCTTCCTTCCGCGAGCGGCCACGTCGGGGCTATACGCATTGTGACGTCCAACGCGTGGCCGGCCGAGCCGCCTACGACCCGCCGAGCGCCGAGCGAACCTTCTCGAGCGCCCCGGTCTCTGCCGTCTCACCACCGCCGGCCGCCTGGCCGACCGACTCCGCCACTTCGAGCACGAACGCGCGATAGGCGTCGAACTCGTCCGGGGCCTTTGCCCGGAGCGTGGCCGCCGCCGAGCGCAAGGCTTCCGTCGTCTCGGCCTCGACCTCTGTCGGCGAGGAGGTGATGCCGAACCCGGTTCCGCGGGCGTGCGCGAGCTCGCGCACGAGCTCGCTCGTGGTGTTCTTGCG
>JBKOYJ010000117.1:0-6330 GCA_046725345.1 Actinomycetota bacterium
CGCCGAAACCCTCGCCGGTCACGGTCGGCGTCGTGTCGAAGGTGTGACGACCGTCCGCGCTGCTTCCGCGAGCGTGCGCGAATCGAAGGTCTCCACCGACGGGCGCCATGAGCACGGGGCCTACGAGCTCAGGACGCCGACAACATCGCGGACCGAGGCCGCCGAGGACTCGAGCGCCTCTCGCTCGTCGTCGGAGAGGTCGATCTCGACCACGTCCTCGATGCCGCTCGCGCCGAGCTTGACGGGGACGCCCATGTACAGGCCGTCGATTCCGTACTCCCCCTCGAGCAGTGCCGTGCAAGGCAGCACGCGCTTCTCGTCGAGGGCGACCGCATCCACGATCTGCGCGGCTGCGGCGCCGGGCGCGTACCACGCCGACGTCCCGAGCAGGCTGACGATCTCTCCGCCGCCCTTCGCAGTCCGCTCGACCATCGCGCGGATCTGTGCGTCGTCGACCAACTCCCGCAGCGGCACGCCGCCCACCGTCGTCGCGGACACGAGCGGCACCATCTGGTCGCCGTGACCGCCTAGCACGATCGTCTGCACGTCCTTCACCGAGGCGCCGGTCTCCCAAGCGATGAAGGTGCGGAAGCGCGCGGTGTCGAGGATTCCGGCCATCCCGAACACCCGCTGCTTCGGCCACCCCGACACGTTCTTCGCCACATGGCACATCGCGTCGAGCGGGTTCGAGACGACGACCAGGACCGCATCAGGCGAATGTGCGACCACCTCGCGTGTGACGGAGCCGACGATCGTCTCGTTGGTCGTGACGAGGTCGTCGCGGCTCATTCCGGGGGAGCGCGGCTTGCCCGCGGTGATCACGACCACCTCGGAGCCCGCCGTCTCCTCGTACCCGTTCGATCCGACCACCCGCGGCTCGAAGCCGAGGACGGCGCCCATCTGGTTCACGTCGAGCGCCTTTCCCTGAGGCAGGTTCTCGATGATGTCGACGAGCACGACCTCCAGGTAGTCGCGGCGGGCGAGCTCCAATGCACACGTCGCACCGACGTTGCCGGCGCCAACGACCGTCACCTTCCGCCGTCCCTTCGCCGCGCTGAACTCGTGACGGCCGACCTGAAGCTCGCTCACAGAGCGCCCCGCCGCCTCTCTAGACCCTCTCGCGCACGCGAGAAAGCCCTTCGATGATCGCGTCGGCCACCTCGCTCGTGCCGAGGGCGGTCGGATCGTCGCGCGTCGGCTTCATGTCATAGGTGACGCTCTTGCCCTCGCGGATCACGTCCGCGATCGCATGCTCGAGCCGGTCGGCGGCTGCGCCTTCGTCGAGGTGGCGGAGCATGAGCACACCAGAAAGCATCATCGCCATCGGGTTTGCCCTGTTCTGGCCCGCGTACTTGGGCGCCGAGCCGTGCGTGGGCTCGAAGATCGCGATCCCCTCGCCGAAGTTCGCGCCGGGGGTCAGCCCCAGCCCGCCGACCATTCCGGCGCACAGGTCGGAGAGGATGTCCCCGTAGAGATTCGGGAGGACGAGCACGTCGTACTCCTCCGGCCGCTGCACGAGCTGCATGCACATGTTGTCGACGATGCGGTCGTCGAACTCGACGTCGTCGTTCTCGGCGGCCACGTCGCGCGCGACGCGCAGGTAGAGGCCGTCGGTGAACTTCATGATGTTCGCCTTGTGTACTGCGGTGACCTTGCGTCGGCCGTTGCGCCGCGCGTAGTCGAAGGCGAACTGGACGATTCGGCGCGTGCCCGTGACCGAGAGCGGCTTGATCGAGATGCCGGCGTCGGCGTGGCGCAGGTGTCCTCCGCGCGCTTCGATCCACGCGATCAGGTCGCGCGCGTCGTCCGTTCCCTCCTCGTACTCGATCCCCGCGTAGAGGTCCTCCGTGTTCTCCCGCACGACGACGAGGTCGACGTCGTCGAAGCGCGAGCGCACGCCGGCGTAGCTCTTGCACGGCCGGATCTGCGCGTACAGATCGAGCGCCTTGCGTAGACCCACGTTCACCGAGCGGAAGCCTTCGCCGACAGGCGTGGTGATCGGCCCCTTGAGCGCGACACCCGTGTGGGAGATGGCGTCGAGAACCTCGTCGGGAAGCGGGTTGCCGCCGTGCTGATCCATCACGTCCGCGCCTGCGTACCGCACGTCCCAGTCGAATTCGACCCCGGTCGCCTCGAGCACGCGGCGTGTCGCCTCGCTCAGCTCCGGGCCGGTCCCGTCACCCGGGATCAGGGTCACCTGGTGGCGCACGGCGGAGGACTCTACCCGAGCTTCTGGCGACGTCCCGCGAGGTAGAGTCCTGGCCGTGAGCGCGCCGCCGACGGAGTTCCGCCCCGGGCTCGAGGGCGTCGTCGCCTTCGAGACCGAGATCGCCGAGCCCGACAGGGAGGGCGGTGCGCTCCGCTATCGCGGCGTCGACATCGAGGAGCTCGTGGGGAGCGTCCCCTACGAGAAGGTGTGGGGCCTGCTCGTCGACGACAGCCTGGAGCCAGGGATGCCGGACCCCGAGCCGTTCGTGCTCGAGAACGCGACGGGGAACGCTCCGTCGGATCTGCAGGCGGCGACGGCCAGGATGTCGGCCGAGTGGGGCCTGAAGAAGCTCGTGGACATCGACGACCAGGAGACTCGTGACGATCTCGGCCGGCTCTCCGCGACGATGATGTCGGCCGTCGCGCAGTCCGCCCGCGCGGCGAACGGCCACGCCGATCCCGTGCCCGACGACGTCGTCGCCGCCGGGGAGTCGGCAGCCGAGAAGTTCCTGCTCCGCTGGCGAGGCGAGGCGGATCCCCGTCACGTCAAGGCGATCGACACCTACTGGATCTGCACCGCGGAGCACGGTCTGAACGCGTCCACGTTCACCGCACGGATCGTCGCTTCGACCGGAGCGGACTGCGGTGCCGCGATGTCGGCGGCGGTGGGCGCGCTGAGCGGCCCGCTGCACGGGGGAGCGCCGGCGCGTGTGCTGCCGATGCTCGACGAGGTCGAACGCACACGCGATCCGGCCGGGTATGTCAAGGCCGTCCTGGATCGTCGCGGACGGATCATGGGCTTCGGCCATCGCGTGTACCGCGCGGAGGATCCGCGGTCGCGCATCCTAAAGCGGACGGCGAAGGAGCTCGGCTCGAACCGCGTCGAGGTCGCCGAGGAGCTCGAGCGAGTGGCGCTGGAGGCCCTTCAGGAACGACATCCCGAGCGCGTGCTAGCGACGAACGTGGAGTACTGGTCGGCGGTCGTCCTCGACGTCGCGGAGATCCCCCCTGACCTCACTCCGGCGATGTTCGGCTGCGCGCGCGTGGCCGGGTGGTCCGCGCACGTCCTCGAGGAGAAGCGCACCGGCCGGCTGATCCGGCCGTCGGCGCGCTACGTCGGGCCTGCCCAGCGCTCCTTCTCGTCGGTCTAGTGTCGGCATCCCTGGCCGAGGCCGCCGCACGCGCGGAGAGCCTCGACGAGCGCGGGCTTGCACAGCTGCGGGCCGAGGTTGCGGACGAGATCGAGGCGGCTGCCCGGAGCTCCGACTTTCGCGAGCGCGCGGTCGCGTATCGCGCCGTCGGCCAGCTGCGCTTCCGGCAGAAACTCGAGCTGCTGGGAAGGGGTCTCCAGGACGAGTCTCCTGCGTGCCGTGGCGCGGCGCTCCTCTCGCTCGAGCTGCTCTCGCGTGGGCATCCGGCGCCGATCAACACCGTGCGCTCCCGACTCCACCAGCTCGCCGACGCCGACTCGAACGCGGCGGTACAGCGGCTGGCAGTCGCCTGCCTGAGGAATGGCTCTCCGCAGCGAGACACGATCGCGCTGCTCGAAGGAATCGCGGACGACGATCGCAGGGAGCGTGAGCTTCGGGCGATGGCCGCGCGCGTTGCCGACGGCTTGCGGCGGAAGTCGCGCGAGCGGTAGCGGTTCAGCTCAGCGCCGGCCGCCGGCCGCCGAGCAGCCGCACGTGCGGCGCTCGATCCGGCGTCCGCACGACGGGCAGTAACGGGCGCCGCGCCGCCATTCGAGCAGGTGCTTCTGGATCCCCGACATGATCATGAGGAAGCCCACGCCGGTCGAGAGGACGAACGCCGTCGTGAGCTGGGGATCGAGCTTCATCGCTCTCGTCGTTCCCGTGAATCCGTCGCTGTCAAACGTTGGAACGGCGCCGGCGCGCGTGCGGGTGCGCGGCGAAGTACGCCTCGCGCCGCCGGCGGTCGGAAACATGCGTGTACAGCTCGGTCGTTGCGAGGTCGGCGTGCCCGAGCATCTCCTGCACGCTCCGCAGGTCGGCGCCGCCCTCGAGCAGGTGCGTCGCGAACGAATGCCGCAGCACGTGGGGGTGAATCCGCCCGGCGTCGAGACCCGCCTTCCCCGCGAGTCGCCGGACGATCAGGAACGCGCCCGCTCGCGTGAGCGCGCCGCCCTGGGCGTTCAGGAACAGCTCCGGGCGGTGACGGCGGTCGAGGTGCGCGCGTCCACGCGCCAGATAGCGGCGCAGAGCCTCGGTCGCGCTGCGGCCGATCGGGACGATCCTCTCCTTGTCGCCCTTGCCGAGGACGCGGACGAGTCGGTGCTCGAGGTCGACTGATCCGCGCTCGAGCCCCACGGCCTCGCTGACGCGCAGTCCAGCGCCGTAGAGGAGCTCGATGAGCGCGTGGTCTCGGAGCGCCCGCGGGCTCGTGCCGGCCGCGGCGTCGATCAGCCGCTCGACTTCGGCCTGCGAGAGCGTGCGCGGAAGCCGGCGGCGTCGCCGGGGGAGCTCGAGCTCGGCGGCCGGGTTGTCTCGCCTGGTTCCGAGAAGGGCGAGGTGGCGGAAGAACGTACGCATCGCCGCTGCTCGGCGTGCGATCGTCGCCGGCGCGAGACCGGACGCGCGAAGCTCGGCCAGGTAGCGCTCGAGCTCGGCGCTCGACGCCGTCGTCGGGGGGCGGCCGAGCCAGGCGGTCAGCGCCCTAAGATCGCGCCGGTACGCGTCGACAGTTCGCGGCGAGCGGCCGGCTGCAAGGAGCGCGAGGAAGCCATCGGTGTCGGTGTCGCGGGCGTTTGTCGGCACGGTGAGACGCTGTTCGCGCCGACGGCGCGATCGCCTCTCGCGGACGTTCACGCATTCGGCACGATCCCGCATCGCCCGCGTGCGCCCGTCGCCGTTACGCTCGCGCTCACGGGGAGGGAGGTGGGGTTCCCAGCTTTAGACGCGTCTACCTATCAGGAGCGGGGATGTGCGCGGTCGTAGACCGCTCGCAGCCGGCGACCGTCCACGTGTGCCAAGGCGCCGACTCGGCGGCGCGGACAATCAGGACGGATGCGCTGCGCGCGTCCGTCCGTCTGAACTCGCCGACCGGGCGACTACGAGCGAGGGTGCGCCCGGTCGTAGACCGCGCGCAGCCGGCGACCGTCCACGTGTGAATACACCTGGGTCGTCGAGAGCGAGCTATGGCCGAGCAGCTCCTGGATCGTCCTCAGGTCCGCGCCGCCCTGGAGCAGGTGCGTGGCGAACGCGTGGCGGAGGCGATGCGGGTGCGGGACGAGCCGGCGGAGCGTGCTCGTGTCGAGCCGCCGCCCGCGCGCCGACAGGAAGAGCGCGTCCTCGGCGCCGCGGGCCAGGAGGCCACGCGCCTCGCGGAGATAGCGAGCTGTCCAGTACGCCGCCTCCTCTCCGAGCGGGACGACTCGCTCCTTGCCTCCCTTGCCACGGACGTGGACGAGCTCCTGCTCGAAATCGACGTCCCTCAGATCGAGTCCCACCGCCTCGGCGCTGCGTAGGCCTGCGGAGTAGACGAGCTCAACGAGCGCCCGGTTGCGCAACGCGAGTGATCCGTCGCCCTCGAGCCTGGCCAGCTCCCGCTCCACGTCGGCGGTCCGTGGGGCGTCGGGGAGACGGCGTGCCCGTCTTGGCGCGAACGCGACGTCCGGGACGCGGGCCGAGCCGAGCGTGAAGCGCAGAAAGGAGCGAACGGCGGCGAGCTTGCGCCCGATCGTCGCCGGCGCGAGCCGGCGCGGGCGCCTACCGGTCCGTGCGGCGCCGAGAAGCGCTGCGTACTCGGCCAGCACGCGTGCGTCGACGCTCTCGATGCGCGCGCCGCGGGCGCGAAGCCAGGAGACGAACTCCTCCACGTCGACGCGGTAGGCCCGTCGCGTCCCCTCGGCCAGGGACGGGCTGGCGAGAAACTGCTCCATGGCAGCGCGCGCCTCCACACGGCGACCTTCGAGGCGCGGCGGGCATCGCCTTCCCCGCCCCGGCTCGGCGCCTGCTCGCTAGCCCCCGCCGTAGCCGCTGTCGTCGCCGCTGTCGTCGTCCCCCGTGGTGGCGCCGGCCACCGCGCCGCCGACGGCGATCGAGCCCTTCATTCCTCGGTCCTTGTGATCCGCGACCGGGCAGTACATCTCGTAAGAACCCTTCT
>JBKOYJ010000041.1:0-11302 GCA_046725345.1 Actinomycetota bacterium
AGGACCACACGGTGCCGTGGGCGATCGCGAACGCCGCCTACAAGCGGCAGAGGCGCAACCCCGCCGTGACGGAGATCGTGAAGATCCCGAACCGAGGCCACTCCCTCACGATCGACCACGGCTGGCGCGAGGTCGCCCAGACGGCGCTCGATTTCGTCAAGCGGTACGCCTAAGCGGTCACTGCGCGGCGACGACGTCCTTACAGAAGGCGCGCAACGCCTCGGCGAACTCGGGGCTCGTCAGCGGCACATCGTCACTGACAGAAGGCGCGCCTCGGGGAAGGGCCGCGGCGTCCTCGACCCCTCGTCCGTGCTCGGCGGGGCCCAGGCGCACGCCCCTGACTTCCGCGCACGACGCAGACGTAGGTTGCATTGGGTGCGAGTGGAAGGAGAGAATCGCTTCGCAATGGACCGTGTCTCGAGTCACGCGGCCCCAACCGGACGCAACCCTCGACCGTCGTCCGGCTGTGTGCGGGGGCGCGCAGACCTACCGAAGGAGGCTCCGCGTGATCGTCGCAGCGGATTACCCGTTCCTCGACGTCATCTGGACGATGGTCATCTTCTTCCTCTGGGTGATGTGGTTCTGGCTGCTCTTCACCGTGTGGGGCGACATCTTCCGCCGCCACGACATCTCCGGCTTTGGCAAAGCCGCATGGCTGATCTTCACGATCGTCCTGCCGTTCCTCGGTGTGTTCGTCTACTTGATCGCAGAGAACGAGGGGATGACGAAACGCAACGTCGAGCGAGCGCGTGCGCAGCGAGCTCAGTTCGACGACTACGTGCGCACGACTGCAGGCGGCGGCGGCGCCGCCGCGGAGATCGACAGAGCAAAGCAGCTTCTCGAAAGCGGTGCCATCACCCAGGCGGAATTCGACACCATCAAGGCGAAGGCACTGGCGCAGGCTTGATGCCATCTGGATGAGCATCGTCGCCGGGCGTGACGGTCGGCCCGGCCGGGAAGACGATCTGTGAGGCCGTCATTCGAACAGCGTGAGCGCGAGGCCGACTGCTGCGGTCAGCCCGACGAGCTTGCCGCGCTGCGCTCGAAGTCGGCCGCAAGGGATTGACGCTCCTCGTCGAACGGAAGGGGTGATGGAGCGTCGATCGGTGGTCTCCCGCGGCCGCGGGCTGCGCTCGAGGCGCGCGGCTCTGATCGGCATCGGAATCGCGGCCCTGGTCGCGATCGTAGTGTTCGTCCTCCATCGGTGGGCCGGCGACGACGGCTTCTCACTAGTCGACGACCCCGCGGGCGACTGGGCATATCTGGCCGTCTTCCTGCTCGTGTTCGGGGACGCCATCTGCGCCCTACTGCCGGGCGAGACGACGCTGAACGCAGCGTCGACGCTCGCGGCCCAGGGGGCGCTCGACCTCGTCCCCGTCATGCTCGCCGGTGCGCTGGGCGCCGTCCTCGGCGATTCCGCCCTCTACTGGATCGCACGCACGGGCGCGAAACGGATCGCGCCCCAGCTCGAGAAGGCGAAGCGGAACGAGAAGGTCGTGGCCGCGCTCGACTTCATGGGATCGAGCGCCGGGCTGCTCCTCGTCGCCGGACGGTACGTTCCCGGCCTGCGGTTCGCGGTCAACGCCACGATGGGGCTCTCGGCGTACCCCTACCGGAGCTTCCTGCTCTGGTCCTCTGTTGGTGGGGTCGCATGGTCGGTGTACACGTGCGGGCTGGCATACCTCATCGGCAAGGCGCTCGCCGAGTTCCCTCTCGCATCGATCGTCATCTCGGGGCTGGTCACCACCGCTGTCTTCGGAGTGCTCTTCGTCGTGGTGCGACGGAATCGCAAGGGACAGGCGAAGCCGACCGCACGTGCCGCAGAACCGACCCTCTAGAGCGACTGCGCACTTCCCGAACGGCCGGGCAGGGCCCCCTTACCTCGCCGGGGTTAGTGCGCGATCTCCAGCGGGGAGACGATCTGCACCGACGTCAGGGTCGAGCGCGTGTGCGACTTGCTGGCGGGCGCTGTAGATCCGCCACTTGACCGCCGACAGCGGGATCTCGAGCGAGTCCGCGATCTCCTCGTAACGC
Organism: Actinomycetota bacterium; assembly: GCA_046725345.1. GTDB lineage: Bacteria > Actinomycetota > Thermoleophilia > Gaiellales > Gaiellaceae > JBKOYJ01. The sequence continues at coordinate 2,035 of JBKOYJ010000041.1, forward strand.
AGCCCGACCACGTCGCGGAGTAGCAGCGCCATCCTCAGATCGACGCCGAGCCGGCCGATCGCGTTCCACAGCTGCTCCATCGTCTCGGCACGCTCGATGGGCACGTCGGTCGCGCGAAGCGGCGGCGCATCCTCGAGGTCGATCGCCTGGGGGCGCCGCTCGACGCTGCGAAGCTCGTCGAGCACCCGGTTCTTCATGACGCGGAACAGCCAGGTCGTGAACAGCGACCGGGAGGAGAACTTCGGCAGGCTCTGGAAGACGCGCATGAAGATCTCCTGGGTCAGATCCTCTGCGAGATGGTGGTTGCGCACACAGCGGAGCACGTAGTTGAAGACCACGAGCTGGTACTGGCGGACGATCAGTGCGAACGCCTGCTCGTCCCCACGCTTGGCGTTGCACAGGACCGCATGATCCGGCTGCGGCATCGGCACGACGTGATCGTGGCGGACGCTGGTGGTGCGCCGCCTGACGCACGTGGAGCAATTTGACTGGGTGGCCCGGCGAGGCGGAGAACTGAAATCTGTCCGGGCTCCCGCGAGATCGGCGGCGACGTCGAGGGTTACGAGCAGGGGTCGCTGGTTCGAGTCCGGCACCGCCCACTCTTCGGGAGGGCGGCGACGTCGCCGCGACTCAGACGGCCTGCGCTTCGCCAGCCGGTACGACCGCGACGAGCCCTTCGTAGTCCTCGATCTGGAAGGGCTCGACCTCCTCGACCTGCCAGCGGGAACCCTCGAGCTCGACGACGTCGCCGACGCTGAGCTCCGTCCCGCTGTCGTGGTCGTCCGTCGTCGTCACGCCGTCCGGATGGGTGAAGTGGATTCTGTAATGGGGCACGGCGCGGTAATACCGCTCGCGCCGCTTCAGGAAACCGGGGCGGGGACTAGGGGTGCCTTCCGTGGCCCGGCGAGTTTCCAGAGTTGCCGGGCGGGGCGGGCGGCGACGAGGACGTCGGAGGTCGGGCCGACGGCGGCGCCGGGGGCGGCGGCGGAGGGGGAGGCGGAAACGCCGGCGGTGGCGGTGGCGGCGTGCTCTGAGGTCGTGCCGGTACGTACGTCGACGCCGGCGCGGCCGGGATCGCAGGCGTCGCGGCTGGGTGGCTCTTCGGCTTCGGCTCATCCCGTCGGGCGTGGCCGTCTGCCCGCAAGGCGGGCACCGCGGGGACGGCCTTCGCGTGATCCTTGGCCGGCTGCGTTTTCGCCGGCTTCGGCACCTCGTGTCTCACCGGTGCTGGGCCGCCTTGCGTCTCCGGCTGCTTCGGTGCGTGCTCCGTCTCGGCGTCCGACGGGTGCTGCTTCTCGGGCTTGGGTGCGGGGTGCTCCTCCACCTTCGCCGGATGTGGTTTCTTCGGATTGGGCGCATGCGGCTTCTTCGTCTTACGCCGATCGTGCTTCGGCGGCGGAGGCGGCGGAGGCGGAGGCGCCACTACCGCGACCTGGCGCGCCGGCGGCGGGGACGGCGCCGGCGCTGGAGGCCGTGCGGCCGCTGGTGTCGACGGGGGCGCTGGGGCGGGAGGAGTGATCGCGGGCGGAGGTGGAGTGGGCGGTTCTGGAGTGGACGGCTGTGGAGTGTCGGCGGCTGGAGCTGGCGGAGAGGGCGGCGGCTGCGGCGCGATGGGGGACGCGCCGACGGGAGACGCCGCGGGGCTCACAGTCGGCGTGGGCGATCCGGAGAAGGTCGACGTCGCACCGGCGAGCACGGCGCTCTCGTCCCGCGCTTCTCCTCGAGCCCCGCCCCCGCGTGCGTGTGACGTGACGGCGCCTGCCGGAGCATTGCTCGTACTCCGAGGACCATCCGCCGTCTGCGGCGCCGCCGTGACGTCGTGCGTACCGGCTTCGGGAAGCGCGAGTTGCGATCGTGGGAACGCGAGGTCGTCGTCCGGATTCACCACGCGGAGCCAGAGGTGGAGTGACGCGGCGCTCCCCGTCACGACGACGGCCGCGTTCACCGCGAGGAGCGTCTTGAGCCGCACGAGCCGCACGATTATCGAAGGGACGCCGGATGGCGCGGACGCGCGACAACGGTCCGTCGAGTCGGCCGATCGCGACTACTGGACCGGGTCGGCCGCCGCGGCGGCCACCCGGTTCTTGCCGCCGAGCTTGGCCGCGTAGAGCGCACCGTCGGCCGCGCGCAGCAAGTCCGCGTCCGACCAGCCCTTCCGATGCTCGGCGACGCCGAAGCTCGCGGTCACCTTGACGCGGCGGCCCTCGGCAGTGGTGACGTCGAGCCCTGCGACCCCGGAGCGGAGGCGCTCCGCGAGCCGCTCCGCACCGGTGAGCTCCGTCTCGGGGAGCAGGATCGCGAACTCCTCGCCGCCGATTCGTGCCGGGAGGTCGACCTCGCGCAGCGTCTCCATCAAGACCCGCGCAGTGACTCGCAGCACCTCGTCGCCAACGTGGTGGCCGAAGCGATCGTTGATGCGCTTGAAGTTGTCGAGGTCGGCGAGGATGAGCGCGAGCGGGCTTCCGAAGCGCTCGGTGCGGTGGAGCTCGGACGTAAGCGTCTCGATGAAGCGCCGTCGGTTCGCGAGCTGGGTGAGCGGATCGGTGACCGCCTGCTGCCGCGCGACATGGTGCAGGCGCGCGTTCTCGAGCGCGATCCCCGCCTGAGCCGCCAGCCATTCGCCGATCTCGATCGCATCGGGCCGAAAGCCTCCTGCGCGCGGGTAGAGGACGAGCTCGGTCGTCTCGGCGTCGCCGGGCGAGAGCGCAAGCCGCAGCGGCTCGCCCCCGTGCAGCTCGACGTCGCCGACACGGGCGAGCTCTTCGCCACGTTCGACGAGGATCGCACCGGCAGCCCCGGTCGCGTCGACGGCCGCATGCAGAATCACCGGCAGCAGGGCACGCGCGTTGTGGGTCGCGGCGAGGGCGTCGCCGATGAGCGCGAGGCCTCTGCGCGCCAGGCGGTCACGCGCGAGCGCCGGGGGAACGGCATACGCTGCGAAGCCGACCGTCAGCAGCGTCGCTAGGGCCGCGAGCAGGACGTTCAGGCGTCGCGAGCCGCGCGCCTCGTCGAGCGCCGACTGCGGGACGAGCGCGACGAGCCGGACGCCGGCGACCGGCCGGCTCGAGAGCGCGCGGTAGCGAATGCCGCCAAGCTCCACGTAGCGGCCCTTGGCCGGAGCGGTGCGCAGGCCGCCGCCGGCGGCGACGGCGAGCAGATCGTCCACGGCGAGGCCGGCGCGCGCGGCGAGCCCACGCCGCACCTCGGCGTCGACGGGCCGCATGATCACGACGCGGCCGATCACGCGGTCGCCGCGCAGGACCCGGACGGTGCGGCGAAGGAGCACGGGCCCGCCGAAAGGCGGCGCGGATGCGCCTGCGTCGGGAAGCTCGAAGGAGACGCCGCGGAAGCCGCGCGCGACTCGCCCGAGCTCGGCGGGATCGGCGCGAGTGAGCGCCCGTTGCACGTCCGGCCTGAGCGCGATCCGCATTCCGCTCGCGGCCGCCCGCGCGCTCTGCTCTTCGAGCTCCGCGACGGCAGGCGCGAGCGCCGCTGCGAGGCGGAGATCGGCCTTCTCCACGCTGTTCCGCTCGGCTCCTCGCAGGAATGCCCACGCGGCAGCCGACGTCGGTAGCAGCGCGATCAGCATCAGCACGCCGACGAGGCGGAGCCGTGGGCCCCGGCCGTGCATGAGCCTCAGCGTCCGGGTTCTCGAATCGGTTCCTCCGTGTCGCCGTGCGCGCGCCGAAGCGTCCTCCCTCCGTCGCGCCCGAGTGTAGTGCTCGTCCCGGCCGTGCTCGGCGCGGTTTGGAGGAGGCCGCGGACATCCCCCGAATGGGGGATGCCGATGACCGACGTCGCCTTGAGGAACCTCGACGATTCGCTCCCGGCGCCGCCTTCGATCCCCGAGTCGGCGCGCGGTCGCTTACGTCGAGCGCTGGGAGCGCTGATGGAGGAGCTCGAGCGGCGCGAGCGTGACGCCACCGGCCATGCGCGCGAGGTCGCCGAGCTCGCGGTCGAGATCGCCTCGCGGCTCGGCCTCTCGGCCGACGAGATCCGCCAGATCCGGCTCGGCGCTCTCCTTCACGACGTCGGAAAGCTGGCCGTCCCGGACGACATCCTCGCCAAGCCGGGGCCGTTGACGGAGGACGAGTGGGCGCTGATGCGCGAGCATCCGTCGGCGGGAGAGCGATTCCTCGAGCCGCTGCTCGAGCGAAGCGGTGCCGTGACCGCGGCGGGCGTGCGGACCGTGCTGGCGATCGTGCGCTGGCACCACGAGCGCTGGGACGGGGACGGCTACCCCGACCGGCTCGCCGGCGACGAGATCCCGCTCGGCGCCAGAATCGTCGCCGTCGCGGACGCCCTCCGGGCGATGACGGAGCGCCGGCCCTACCGAAGCGCGCTCTCGCCCGAGGCGGCGCTCGCCGAGGTCTTGCGCGAGGCGGGCCGGCAGTTCGACCCGTCGGTCGCGTCCGTCGTGGTCGCCGCCTGAGTCACGGTCGTCCTGAAGGGCTATCGGACCGCGTCTCCGCGACGGCTCGGCGCGCCTCGAGCTCGTACGGGTTCTCGCGGTACGACGTCGTCAGCCATTTCCAGAAGACGTCTAGCGGCCGCTGCTGGATCTGCCACATGTGGCAGAGCTCGTGCGTGAGGAGGTCGTCGGAGGTCTCCGAGAGCGGGCGCTTCAGGATGATCGTTCGCCAGAGGGCGTAGCCGTCGTAGCGGCGGAGGAGCGGCAGACGGAAGAAGAGCGGCCGCGTGACGACCCTGACAGCTTCGAGCCGGACGGGGCGCGGATACAGACGAAGCCGATCCAGCCGTTCGCGCGCCCGTTCGAGCCGCGCGCGCGTCTCGTCGGCCACTACTGCGTGGGCGGCCGTGCGAGGAGGAGGCCCACGCTCCCGTCCTGGGCCTGCTGGAACCGGTAGCTGAACAGGTGCGGCAGCGTAAGCCTGCGGAGCACCGGAAGCTCGCTCGGCGAGACGCGTGGCGGGCGAGGGGTATCCGGCAGGGCGAGCGTCGTTGCCAGCGGTCGGTCGAGCTGAGGTTCGAAGTCCTGCTGGCGAAAGTAAAGAACGCCGCTCGAGGTGCCGCTCGGCGTGGGCGGCAGGAGCGCGATCACGGAGTCGAAGCCGGCGTACTTGAAGGTGTACAGGGCGAGCTCGAGCGACTCGCGCTGCAACGCGCGGTGCCGCGCGACGCTCGGCTTGCCCTCGCCGATCGCGCAGCGGTTGCCGTCGCCGCAGAGGATGTACATAACCGCGTTGTCGGCGGACGAGATCTCGTTCGAGCCCTGGATCGCGACCCAGCGGATCGCGACGTTCTGGACCTCCGGATGCTGGGCGACGATCTTGACGAGCGGCTTCCCGCTCGGAAGCTTGTACTTGCTCGCGACGTGGGACGCGATCTCGGCCGGGTAGCCGCCCTCGTCTCCCGTCGGGCGCCAGGCCGACCAGGCAGCCGCCTCTTCCTTGCCGGGCTCGCGCACGAGCAGCACGGCCGTCGCGGCAGCTGCGCCCAGCACGGCGGCGAGCAGGAAGTACGCGACGAGGAAGCGCCGACGGTACGTCGGCCGCGCGGCACGAGCGGGCCGGGCGACGAGCGACTCGGGCGCAGGCGACCGTTCGGCCGAGACTACATCTTCGGCCACGACGCCTCCTCGCGATAGTCGATCTCGGGAGCGCGGAGGCTCTGGCTCTGGAGAAGGTCGAGCAGCTCGTCGCCGAAGATCTCCTTCTTCTCGATCACAACGTCTGCGATGCTCTCGACGGCCTCCTTGTTCGCGGCGATCACGTTGATCGCGGTCACGAACGCCTGACCGAGGATCTGCGCCGCGAGCGCCCGCTTGTCCGGGTCGCGAAGGATCGCGGCGATCGGGTCCTGGTGGAAGTCCGCGCTCCCGCGCGTGCGGTTCATCAGCTGCAGGCCGATCCGCTCGAACCGCTTCATGATCCGCTCGCGCGCCTCCTCGGCGTTCCCGTTCGAAGGGAGGGTTTCCGGATCGAGCTGCAGGGGCCCCATTCCCGCCGTGCCGACCATCCAGGCCGCGCGGTTCGTCGCGCTCTGGAGGTCACCGCCGACGCCGCTCGAGTTCTGGTCGTAGAACACCTGCTCGGCGGCCATCGCGCCAAGGGTGTGGACGAGCGCTCCGAACTCCTCGTGGTGCCACTGGCTGAAGCGCTCCTCCTTCTCGAACGCCTGGTGGTGACCGAGCGAGCCGCCTCGCATCCGGATCGAGAGCCGACTCGACTCGAGGTCGGGGCGGTAGACGTGTGCGGCGGCGGCGTGGCCGGCCTCGTGGATCGCGACCGCTCGCGTCTCGTGCTCGACGTACGTGACGTTGATCGCGGTTCCCGACTCGATCGTCGTCATCGCCTCGGTGATGTCGCCCCAGCCGAAGTGGTCGCGCCCTGAGTGGTGCGCCATCGTCAGCGCCATCGAGCAGATCTGGTCGATCATCGCCGGGGAGTAGCCGTTCGTGATGCGCGCGAGCTCGTCTCGGCGCTCGGGCCGGTCGAGGTCCTCCTCGTGCGCGACCTTGCCGAGGTAGAGGTCGAAGACGTCCTTGCGGTCCTCCTTCGTGGGCGTGCGGAACCAGACGTGGCGGCCCATCCGCCCGGGGCGCGTGAGCGCTGGGTCGAGCACCTGCATTGGCACGTTCGTCGCGCCGATGAAGTAGATCTGCTCGCCCCGCGGGCGGGGTGGCGGCAGGCGGAGAGGGAGTGGCCCGAGCCGGCGGGGGACGATGTAACAAGCGTCGAGGAAGGTGTTGAACCGGTTCGTCAGCACACGCTTCCCGAAGGGCGGGTTGTCGATCCCGTCCATGACCACGAGCAGCTGGTTGAGCGCGAGCTGGCCGCCCCCCCCGAACATGCCGGGAAACGCCTGGTTCACGAGGGAGCCGATCTTGTCGACCAACGGCGGGTAAGGCGACCGCCGCTCGGGCGCGCGCAGCTCGAAGAGGCGCTCGCGCCAGCGGCGCGACTCGACGATGACGTCGCCGGTCGGTGTGAGGGCGCCCCACGGGCCGTGGAAGTCGACGTCGTGGATGCTCGCCGGCTGCATCCCGGCGCCCTGCACGCCACCGAGGGCCTGCCGCCGCGTTCCGACGGCGTCGATCTCGTCGATGAAGACGATGCACTGCCCGCCCCACTTGCGCGCAAGCCGCTTCGCCTTCCGCGCCAGGTAGCGGACGACGATCGCGTCGATCCCGATGAAGGTCGCGGCGAAGCCCGAGCCGGGAATCGACACGAACGGCGAGTTGAAGCCCGTCGCGATCGCCTTCGCGAGCATCGTCTTGCCCGTTCCGGGGGCGCCCAGGAAGAGCAGGCCGCGCTCGCGCTTGCCGCCCGCCCGCTCGAACTCCTCGCCCGACTGCCACAGAGAGACGACGCGCCGCACCTCCTCCTTCGCCTCCGCCTGGCCGCGGACGTCCTCGAGCTTCACGCCCCACTCCGCGTCCCCCGGCTCGAAGCCGCGGATCTGGGAGATGTTCATCAGCAGGAGCGGGCCGAAGAAGATCATGAAGTTGGCGATGAAGAGGAAGAACACGAACACCATCTGCACCCACAGCGCGGGCTGGCTGGCGAGGAAGCCGATCCGGTCGCCGAGCCAGGTGACGGTGCCGAGCCACGTCCCGCCGCGGAACAGCCAGATCACCGTCACGAGCAGCGTGGCCCACACCCCGACGCGCAGCCAGAAGCGCCAGAACCAGGCTCGGCGGCGGTTGACGACGTCCTCGTCGCGCAGCTCCTGGCTGTCGGAGCCGAACAGGCTCGGCCACGGGATCGCGCGCTTGAAGCCGAGGTCGACGAGCCCGCGGAACGCGATCACACAGAAGAAGGTCGCCACGAGCGACCACAGCACGCTCCAGCCCTGGATCACGTGGAACCAGATGAAGACCGAGGGGCTCGTCAGGACCGCGACAAGCGTCGCGACGCGGCGCAGCCGTCGCCACTGGTGCGCGAGCGCGCGCGCCTCCTCACCGGCGGGGAGCCCGGCGAATCCTTCCGCAGTCGCCATTTGTACAGAGTAGACGTGCACAGGGAGGGTTCGGTTGTGGCCGCCGTAGACGAGCTGTTCAGCGAGGATGAGATCGAACGAGGCCGGCGCTACGCCCGGCCGCTCTACGTCGTCCGGCTCGTCGACGGACTGCTCGCCCTCGCGGCGCTCCTCGTCCTCGTCTGGAGCGGAGCCGGCGACGTGCTCGACAGGCTCCCGTGGTGGCTCGCGACGCCGCTCGTGACGGCGGGGTCGCTCCTCGTGCTCACGCTCGTCACGCTCCCGCTGTCGTTCTGGGCGGGACTCGTGCGTGAGCGGCGGTTCGGGCTCTCGACGCAGAGCGTCGCCGGATGGGCCGGTGACCGTGCGAAGGGGCTCGCCGTGGGCGTCGTGCTCACGGCGGTCGCGCTCCTGGGGCTCGGCGCCCTCGTGCGGCTCTTCCCGACCTGGTGGCCGCTCCCAGCTGCGCTCGCGGGCGCCGCGCTCGTCCTGCTGCTGGGCTTCCTCGCGCCGGTCCTGCTCGAGCCCCTCTTCAACCGCTTCCGTCCACTCGCCGACGAAGAGCTCGCGGCCCGCCTGCGCCGGCTTGCGGCGCGCGCCGGGACTCCCGTGCGCGACGTGCTGGTCGCGGACGCCAGCCGGCGCACGCGGAAGCTGAACGCGTACGTCTCCGGCTTCGGAGCGACGCGGCGGGTCGTCCTTTACGACACGCTGCTCGAGGAGGCCGTGGCGGCGGACGTCGAGGCGGTGGTCGCCCATGAGCTGGCACACCGGCGGGAGCGCCACGTCGAGAAGCTCACCGCGCTAGGGGTTGCCGGCGTGGCCGTCGCCGTCGGGGCGCTCGCCGCGGTGCTCGGCGACGACGTGGCAGATCCCGCCTCCGTGCCCGCGGTCCTGCTGCTGGTCGGGCTGTTGCAGCTCGCGGCGGCCCCCGTGTTCGCATGGATATCGCGCGCCTACGAGCGCGCGGCCGACCGCGCGGCGCTCGAGCTGACGCGCGACCCCGCCGCGTTCGAGTCGGTCTTCAGGGCGCTGGCCGCGGTCAACCTGGCCGATCTCGCCCCGCCCCGCGCGCTCCACGTCCTTTTTGCCTCGCATCCGACCATCCCCGAGCGGATCCTCGCCGCCCGGCGGTTCGCTACGGTCGTTCGGTGAACGCCGGGCACGACCACGGCAGGCGAAGCGCCTCCCGCGAGCGCCGGGCGCTCACGGTCGCGTTCATGCTGATCGCCGGCTTCCTGGTCGCCGAGGTCGTCGGCGGCGTGCTCGCGGACTCGCTCGCGTTGCTCGCGGACGCCGCCCACATGCTCGGCGACGCCGGCAGCCT
>JBKOYJ010000052.1:0-14727 GCA_046725345.1 Actinomycetota bacterium
GCCGGGCGGCACGCGGTCGTCTCCCTCGCTCCGCCGCGGCCGGCCCCTGAAGCCGCGAGTGATCGGCATCAGCTCGCCGCCAGCCCGGCCACGGTCGCCGGCAGCCCGTCCGTCGCGCCGAGCGCCGCGAGGCTGCCGTCCGGCTGCACCTCGAATCCGAACACCTTCCGCGCGTAGGCGTCGAGCGCGTACAGGAAGCGGCCGTCGCCGCTGAGCGCCTCGTCGCGCACGCCCTTCTCCCCCTCGACGGTCGTGCCCGCGACGGGATCGAGCAGCTCGATCGCGCCATCTCCGCCGATCCGGTAGCTCGAGATCGTCCCGTCGCCGAAGTTGGTGACATAGACGAACCGCCCGTCCTTCGTGACGGCGGCCCAGCAGACCTCGCTCTGGCCGCTGCCCACAGACGCGCTGATCGGCTCCAGCCCGGACGAATACGAGGACGCGGCCGCCTTGCCGGCCTGGGCGCCGAATGCTTCGGTGACGACCAGCACGCCGTCAGGGGTGAAGTCGAAGCCGTACGGCGTCGCGCCCGCGGAGCGATGCGGCTCCGGCCCGTCGGCCACCCCGTCGTCTGCGAGCGCGTAGACGGAGATCCCGTCGGTGGCGCGCTCCGTAACGACGAGAGCGCGACCGTCGGGTGTGAACGCGATCTGCGCACCGTCGGCGCCCGCGCGGCTCAGCGGCCGCACCGAGTCGGCGATCGGCGAGAGCGATCCGTTCATCGAGAGCCTGAAGCCAGCGATCTCGCCGTCGCCGCCGTTGTTGAGCACATAGACGAGGCCCTCGTGCTCAGCGACGCTGACAGGCCCAGCACCGGTCGGCGTCGTCGCGACGAGCTCGAGCCCGTCGGCGCCGACGCGGAAGACCGCGACGTCGTCGCTGCCGCCGTTCGTGACGAGCAGGAAACCGCCGTCGCCGCTCAGCACCACCGATCCCTGCGACGGCAGATGCGCCTTGCCTGTGCCACTGCCCGCGGTCGCGTAGCGGCCGAGCGGCGTCAGCCTGCCGTCGCTCTCCCGGCGGAACGCGACGATCTCGTTCGCCTCGGCGTCGTTCGTCTGGGCGTACACGGCAGGGTTCATCTGCGGGGCTCCTTCCGTCGTTGGTCTTCCAACAGACGAACGATCCGCGGGGCGCGTTACAGCGGCTGGTCGCGACACGGGGCACGACCTCGATTCGGACGGAGAGGCGGGGCCGGCCCGCCCCTCCGCGTGGTCGGGCCTACCTCAGGCGTCGGTGGCGGCTGAGACGGGCAGGCCTTGCGTGGCCGCGTGCTTGGTGTCGACCTCGAAGATCTCGTTCCGGCTCGCATCCCCCACGGCCTCGTCGAGGACCTGGTGGATGCTGTCGGCTGACTCGGCCTCCCACAAGCAGACCGCCTTCGAGCCGTCGCCCCTCGGGAAGATGTCGTGCAGCGCCAACCCGGATCTCAGCTGCAGGTCTCCGCCCCAGAAGCGCTCGGGGTCTGCGATCTCGTGAATCGCAACGAAGTACGCCACTCTCGCGCCTCCTCGTGCGTGCAGGTCGCCAGCGCCGCGCGGGAGCCTAACGGGCGCGGCTCAGACGTAGTCGACGATCGGAACCAACGCGCGTGCGTCGAGGCAGTCGGCCGCGAAGAGCGCCGCGCCCACGTCGCCTCCCCACAGCGAGTAGCGGCCGCGGCCGCGGCGTTCGCGCCAGCGCTCGACCTGGCCGAGTGCGTGCACGGCGAATGCTCGCGCGCGTTCGAGCCAGCGCTCGTCGCCGGTCCTTCCGAACGTCCTCAGCAGCGCGTAGCCGTTCCCGGCCGTGCCGTGGCAGATGCCCGGCCCCTTGTCCATGCTCGGAGGGCCGGCGCGCCACACGAGCTCGGCGCCCGCGAGCAAGAGCCCCTCGTCGAGGAGCTCCGCTCCGGAGGCGACGACGCCGGCGCCGCCGTGGCACCACTGGAGCCGGATCGTGCCCGCCCATTCGAGCTCCTCGTCACCCGCGGTCATGGGCCAGTTCGCGTAGCCGTCCTCCCGGAACGCGGTCGCGGCGAGCGCATCGGCCGTTCCCCGGCGAAGCTGCTCGCGCCGATCCGCCGCGAACAGGTCGCCGCCCGCGAGCAGGATCGACGCGTTCGTCGCCACGCCGTGAGCGGCACCGGGCGCCTTGCCGTAGGGCGGGTAGACCCAGAAGCCGTCCGGCTCGCGCCGCTGCCACAGGATCTCGGCGCTCTCGCGCCAGGCGTCCGCCCAGCGTGGTTCTCCGGTGCGGTCAAGGAGCGCGCGAGCCGCGATCATCGTCCCGGGCGAGCCGTTCAAGAGCTCGTTCGTCTCGACGTGGGCGTTCTGGCGGACGCGCTCGTGCAGCGCGTCGGCGACCTCGGCGCTCGGCGACACGAGGTAGCGCGCGAGCAGAATGCCGCTGTCGCCGTCGAACAGGCTCGCGTGCGTGCGAATCGGCGGCTCGAGCCGCTCGGGCGCGGGCTTGGCGCGCCAGATCTCGTATGCCCGCTCGGCGATCGAGGCGAGGTCGAGCCGGGTCTCCGCGAGCGCGCGACGCCGGAGCACGTCGAGGCCCCACACAACGCCCGCCGCTCCGCGGTAGAGCGTCGTCAACGGGATCGGCGCGCTGCCGTTCGCCGTGTCCCAGTCCTCGACTGGCCGCCACAGCCGGGCCTCGTCGAAGGTGTCGTCGGCGTCGGCGACGAGCGCCCGAATCCGCTCGCGCACGCGCGCTTCCTCCCACGGCTCGTCGGTGAGCGGCTCGAACTTCTCCGGGTCGAAGAGCATCGTCGCGACGATACGGCGAGCCCGGGTGGCTGTCTTGAACGAAACGGACGGGGTTCGGAGCGCACTCCGGTTGGCGGTCAATTGTGTCGACCGGTCGATTCAGACGGAGGGGCGGGCGAAGCCCGCACGTCCTGACGGTCGGCGCCGCCGAGTCGGCGCCTCAGGCGATCATCGCGGCAGGCGTCTTGCCGGCAAGGCGGACGCATTCGCGCGTCAGGTGCGGCTGGTCGGCGTAGCCGGCGGCGACGGCCAGCCCGGCGAGACCCAGCTCGGGGCGGCGCCTCAGGAGCAGGCGAAACCGCTGGAGGCGGAGGATGCGATCGAGCATCTTCGGGCCGTAGCCGAGCGCGTCGACGCACCGGCGACGCAGCTGACGCTCACTAAGCCCGATGGCGTCCGCGAGCTCGCGTACGAGCACACCGCGCTCGTGCAACGCGGAGACCGCAGCCGTGACCGCAAGGTCCGGCAGGTCTCGCACGCGGGCCGCGACGACGTCCTCGAGCGCAGCCGCCGCCTCGTAGACCGTGGCGCACGCGGCGATCCGCGACTCGAGCCGCTCCATCTCGGCCCGTCCCCATAGCTCGCTGACGCCCACCCGCGCGTCGGCGAGGTCGCGCCCGCGCAGGCCGAGCACCCCGGCGGCGGCGCCGGGACGGAACCGGACGGCGACGAACGTGCGCTCGGGGAACGCGTCGATCTGGTGCGGGCGCGTGTCGGCGCCGCGGACGAAGAGCCCGCGGCCGCTCCACACGAGCTCGACGGCCGCGTCAGGCAGCAACGGAGCGCTCCGCGTCGAGCGCTCCATCCACACGCAGGCGACGTGGTTGCGCAGAGACGACCGCGGCTCGCGCTCGAGTCTGAAGAAATCCTCCACGAAAGTCCTCACGTTCTTAACTAAAACTGGCTATTCTTCTTGCGGGTCTCTATCGAATCGAAAGGAGTCGCGTGAACCGTATCGTCGCTTGGACCGCCCCCTACGCCCCGCTCGCGCGGAGGATCCTTCCCCTCGCCTCGCTGGCGACGCTGATCGCGATCGGCCTGCAGTTCGTGTTCGCCGGCATCGGCGTCTTCGGCGCGAGCATCCTGGGCATCGACGGCTTCGACGCCCACAAGCTCATGGGCGGCGTCGTCCACGCGCTCACCGGTCTGCTCCTCGCCGCAGCGCTCGTCGGACGGCTGCCGCGGCGCACGATCTGGCTCAGCGGCGCGCTGTTCGTCGTCATGACCGTGATGGCGACGCTGCCCCGGGCCAGCTCCGCGGACATCAAGGCCTTCCACCCGCTCGGCGCGCTCATCGTCTTCTGGCTGACGTACGTGGTCTACCAGCGGTCGCTCGCGACCGAGCCGGCAAAGGCGCCCGAGGCCGCACCGGTCGTCACGCCGAACTAGAGGCGCCTTCAGGCGGCGGTCGGAGGTGCCGATACGTGACGCATGCTGCGTCGCGCAAACAAGCCTGCTCGACCGGGTGACGCGACGATCGCCCTGAGCGCGGCGGTCTCGCTGCTTCTGCTCGGCTGGGGGCTGGCCGAGTTCATCCGCTCGCAGTAGCTTCCTCCGAGCTCACCGTCTCGAGCCGGCCCAGCTCGGCCCGCAGGCGTCGCGCGAGCCGAAGACCGGCGAGGACGCCCCGGCGGCCGGATCGTCGGCCGCGCACCCGCACGAGCGTACCGCCGTCACCCGTCGTCTCGAGCGACGTCGTCACGACGTGTCGCACGCCGGCTGACGTGCGGCTCTCCGTGAAGTACGCGGGCGGCCGCCAGTCGAGGATCTCCTCGTAGATCTGCGTGCGGCCGTCGACGCAGACGGACGACTTGCCCGTGCAACGGCGCCCGCCGGCTTGTATGTGCTCGGTATCCCCGCCCTGCCAGAGCAACCGGCGATCCGGTGCGGTGAGGAACTCCCATGCGACCGAAGGCGCGACGGGAAGCGACCGCTCGAGCGTGAACGAGGCGTCGTCCTCGCCGACGACGACGCGGCGCCGGTCGCGCTCCTCGCGATACCGCCGATCGAGGTCCGAGACGAAGAGGCGAACCACGCCGACGTCGGGGTAGCTCTCTTCGTGCGGAACCATCCCGAGCGCGACGACATCGACTGCGAAGGTGTCGGCGAAGGACTCGGTCACGAGGGCGTATCCCGCGAGTCCGTGGGCTTCGCGGACGCTGTTCTTGAGCAGACGATGCGCGACGATCACGTCGCGGCCCGTGAGCTCGTCCCCGCGGTGGCCGGAGCGGCTGACGTACTCGCCTGCGTGCACCACGAACTTGAGATTCAGGTCCGTCGCCTTGCGGCACGCGGCGCAATCGCAGCTGGTCGCACGCTCGATGCCCTCCAGCCGCGAGCGAAAGGCGAAGTAACACTGCTCGACCGCGGCGAGGATCGCCGACCCGGCTGCCTCCTCTTGCGGCGCGTACGCGAAGACGGCGTCGCCCTCGAGCTTGTTCACGCGCAGCACGTCGCCGAGGTGATGCGAGATCGTCGCCGTCACGTCGCCGACAACGTCCTCTGCGTACTCCAGGGGACTTTCGACCACGTATCCCGTGTAACCCGAGATGTCGGCGATGACGAAGACGCCGCGCTCGGTCAGCGCGGCCGCCGTCGGCCGCCTCGCGCGTGTAAGCGACGCCACGGTCGGATCGTACGCCTCTCTTCGGCCCGATCGGGAATCTCAGCGGAGGCGGTGCGAACGCGGCGGCGGGTCGGAGCGGCCCACGCGGAAACTCGATCCTGGCACTCCGTGCGGATCGAGGGAAGCGGGCGGATCCCTATTCGGTATCGCGCGACGCCCGGGTTACGGTGCCCTGAATGCACAGGCTGGCGGACGCGGTCGATTCGCTCGCCGCGGAGACCGGTTTCTCGGGCGCGGTACGCGTCGACCGCGACGAGGAGGTCGAGCTGGCCGCGGCGTACGGGCTCGCTCATCGCGCGTACGAGATCCCGAATACGGTCGACACGCAGTTCGCCATCGCGAGCGGCACGAAAGGCTTGACTGCGCTCGCGGTCGTCAGTCTCGTCGAGGATGGCTCGCTCGAGCTCTCGACGACGGCGCGTTCGGTGCTCGGCGACGATCTCCCGCTCGTACGCGACGACGTGACGATCGAGCACCTGCTCTCGCACCGATCGGGCATCGGCGACTACCTCGACGAGGAAGCCGAGCACGACCTCGCGGACTACCTGATGCCGGTCCCCGTGCACGAGCTCGCGACGACCGAGCAGTACCTGGCGGTGCTCGACGGGCACGCCACCAAGTTCCCACCGGGCGAACGCTTCGCGTACAGCAACGGCGGCTACGTCGTGCTGGCGCTGATCGCCGAGCGCGCGAGCGACGTTCCATTCGACGACCTCGTCCGCCGGCGTGTATGCGAGCCGGCAGGGATGCGCGACTCCGAGTTCCTGCGCTCCGACGAGCTTCCGCGGCGCGCGGCGCTCGGATATCTCCTGATCGACGGCGTCTGGAGGGCGAATGTCTTTCACCTGCCGGTGCGGGGGAGCGGCGACGGCGGGATCTACTCCACGGTGGCGGACTTCAGCTCGTTCTGGCGTGCGTTCTTCGCGGGTCGGATCGTGTCCCCGGACTGGGTGGCGGAGATGATCCGGCCGCGCAGCGAGGTCCCGCGAGCGTCGAGGCGCTACGGCCTCGGCTTCTGGCTCGCCGAGTCGAGCGACGTCGTGATGCTGGAAGGACGCGACGCAGGCGTCTCGTTCCGAAGCGTGCACGACCCCGGGCGGAGGATTACGCACACCGTCGTCTCGAATACCTCCGACGGCGCGTGGCCGATCACGCGGCTCCTCGCCGAGCGGTTGGCGACGTGAGGACCGGGTGGCGAGTCGGCGCCCTCACCCGGAGTAACCGCCGAACCGGGACTTAAGTCGCTCGATTCGGAAGATCACATCGTCTCGAGCGATGCCGTTCGCCGGCTCTCGAACTCGAACAGGCGGAGCAGCAGGATCGCCGCGCCGGTGTAGCCGAGGCCGATCACGAGCTCGAGGAAGAGCGGCCTGCCGCTCAGCGCCTGCTCCCCGACGAGGCCACGCGCTGCCGCGATTCCGTGCGTGAGCGGCAAGACGGAGCCGATGGTCTGCAGCCACTCCGGTAGGCGATCGCGTGGGACGTTGGCCCCCGAGACAAGGAGCAGCACCGGTTGGAAGAGCCACGCGAGAGAGACGACGTCGCGGATGCGAAGGCCGACAGCGCCCGTGCACAGGCCGAGCGCCGAGCAGGAGAACGCGCTGACCACGATGACGAGGATGAGACCGGGTACGGCCGAGGCCGCGATGTGGACGTCCAAGAGCAGAGCGCCGCTGATCAAGCAGAACGCGGAGACGGCAAAGCCGTTGGCGATCGCCGGCAGCGTGCGCCCGACAAAGAGAGCAAGGCGGTTGGCGGGAGACGACAGGAGCGTGCCGAGAGTCTGCGCGTACCGCTCGCCGGACACTGAGCCGCCCGTCCCCAAGAGCCCAGGAAGCGCCGCGGCGAGGAGCGCATTGCCGACGACGAAATACGAGTCGCTCGCGACGTCGGTCGCCCGGCCGAGGTAGGCGAAGAAGAGCAGCTGGAACAGGGGCGCGATTACGAACATCGGAACGGCGACCCAGGGGTTGAGCCAGCCGAAGAGGGCGCGGTAGCTCGTCACGCCGCCCCGGAAGAAGACGCGCACCGAGCTCATGTGAGGGCGAGCGTTGCCCGCTTGCGAGCGAGCCGCTCGAAGGCGCGGAGACCGACCGCCGCGAGCACGCCGTAGCAGGCGCTGAGCGCGAGGCACATGGCGATCGCGCTCAGCGGCGACCCGCCGATGGTCGACTCGCGAATCGCGCGCATTCCCCACCGGGGCGCGAGCAGCCACGAGATCGGCCCCACCCAGGCCGGCAGTACCGACAACGGGATCAGCAGGCCGGTGATGAGCCAGACCGGATATTCGAACGAGGCGCCGAGGAAGAGCGCAGCGCGGTAGAAGATCAACGTCGAGGCGAGGAGCAGGCCCAGCATTCCGATCGCGACGATCGCCACGGGGAGCGAGAGCGCGAACAGCAACGGATGCTCGAAGTGCAGCGGAATTCCGAAGATCAGCCTGCCCCAGAGCAGCGTCGCCACGAGGGAGTAGACGCCGACCGCGGAGGTCGCGATCGTGATCGGAGCGAGAACCGACGCGAACGGGACCGGCGCCGCAACGAGCAGCTCGAGGGTCCCGAGTCGGCGCTGGAGCTCGATCGCGCCACCGGCGCCGAACGCCACGGAGGACCAGATCGCCATCACCGTCGCGCCGAGCGCAGCCGTGAGGAGGACGTCCGGATCGCTGTCAGCTCCGAACATGTAGTAGGCGATCGTCGAGTAGAGGATCGGCCAGGCCATGAGGGCGAGCAGGTCCTCCATCGAGAGCGACACCTGGATGAAGTGGATCCGCAAGCCGCTGAACAGAAGACGCATCACGCCGAGCCGACGAGGTCGACGTAGGCGTCTTCGAGGGTCGGCGGGCGGGGGACCACCTTCCCGACACGCGCGTCCTCGAGCTCGCGCAGAAGCGGCTGCACGAGCTCCGCGCCGCGCGAGGCCTGAACGAGGATCACCTGCGCCTGCTCGCGGAGCTCGACCGAGACGGAGGCGACGCCGGCGACGGAGCGGAGGCGCTCGATCATCGCGTCGCTCGCTCCGAAGGCCTCGATCTCGACGATCGTCCGGTCGGCGACGCGACCCTTCAGATCGGCCGGCGTTCCGGTTGCGACGATCCGTCCGCCGCAGATCACCGCGATTCGCTGGCACAGCTCGTCCGCCTCGAACATGTAGTGCGTCGTCAGCAGGATGGTCTTCCCCGCCTCCTGCAGCCGGGCGATCGTCCGCCGGAGCTCCCGAGCGCCGACCGGGTCGAGTCCCATCGTCGGCTCGTCGAGAAACAGCACCGGCGGATCGTGCAGCAGGCCGCGCGCGATGTGCAGCCGCTGGCGCATCCCCCGCGAATACGCCTCGACGCGCTCGCGCTCGCGGCCCTTGAGCCCGACGAGCTCGAGCAGCTCGTCGATGCGAGCCCGCTGCGCGCGCGCCGGCACGCGGTACACGTCCGCGAAATAGCGGAGGTTGTCGAGCGCCGAGAGTCGGTAGTAGAGGCCGCGATCACCGCCGAACACGTAGCCGATGCGGCGCCGAACCTCGCGCGTCTGCCGAGCGACGTCGAAGCCGAGCACGCGGGCCGTCCCCGCCGACGGCAGCAGCAGGGTCGTCAGCACCTTGATCGTCGTCGTCTTCCCCGCGCCGTTCGGGCCGAGCAGACCGAAGAGCTCGCCGCGCTCGATCGAAAACGTGATCCCGCGCAAGGCCTCGATCTTGCGCGAGCGGCGCCGGAGCACTCCGGTCCCCGACTGATAGCTCCGCTCGAGCCCGACCACCTCGACTGCCGCAGCGGAATCGGCAGTCATGATGAGAGATTAATCGGGGCGTCTGCGACGCGGAGTGGGCGGAAGAAGATATTGCGCAAACCAGGCGACGGTTGCCCGGCCGGCGCTGACCGTGCCATAGACGTCGGCCCTCGGCTCCGGTCGGGCAGACGCTTGGCGCTCGCCCGCACCTGAGACCTCAGCGGGCCGGATCGGCTCTCAGGATCACGTGCCGCCCGTCGGCGAGGCTCGCCCTGATCGCGACCTGGCCGCACGCGTTCACCGAGACCGGGTTCGCTGCGAAGTCCTCGACCGCCGTGTCGAGGAGCGGGTCTCCCAAAGCGAGAATCCGGTCCCCATCGGGGTCTGGACCGTCGAAGAGACCGAGGCTCCCACTCCGCGGAGTCGCGATCATCACGACCGCGCCGGCATTGGTGATCAGAGCACCGCGATAGGCCTCGAATGCGCCGTATGTCTCGGTGATGCACGTAGTTCGCCCGTTGTCCTCGACGAAGACTCCAGACCCTTCGCCTCGCAGCGTCGCCGCGAACGCCACGATTCCACGCTCGTTCGCAGATGGGAAGAGGCCGAGGGATTCGAATCGTTCCCCGGTTTCCGCGACCGTCCGGATCGATCCGCCGCGGCTGGCGTAGATCCCCTGGACGCCATCCTTGCGATCGGCCCGGAACACGACCGTACCGTCGTCAATGATCACGGGCAGGCCATGGAACCGGCTCCAAGGGCCACTGGTATCGGCGACCGCCGTGACGGCCGTACCGTCACTGGTGAAGATGCCGCCGACTCGGTCGGCCGAATCCCCGCGGAAGGCAACGGTGCCCGTCTCGTTCATCGTGGGACCGAGCGGGCCGATGGAGGCGAAGGCGTCGTGAGCCTCCGCCAATATCTGCAAGCGCCCCTCCCGGTAGAGGAACGCGCCTTGACCCCCGCGCGTGAGGTCGCCGTAGAAGCTCGCATCCTGCGCGTTGTTCAGGTCGGGATGGCTCGTGACGCCCGCTTGGAGGGATCGGCTGACCAGTTCCTCGACCTCTCCGCCATCACCGGCGAAGACCGCGGACCCGCCGCCCTGAAGCGCAGCCTGGAACGCCACAAGACCCGCGTCGTTGACGGACGCGACGTAAGGCGCGAACCCCCTGAACCGCTTGCCCGTCATCGCGACCACGGTGAGGGAAAACATCAGAGACGACGTTAAGCCCTATCGGCCACACAAGCGCGGGGCCCGGGTTTGCGCAATGTCAGTTATGGGTGGAACCAGACATTGCGCAAACCATCCGCTGATCGCGGCGGAGCGTCTCGCGGTTCAGTGATTGGCTCCCTCTCCTTGTCTCCTTGTCTGCCGGTGGTGCCGTCATTGCTCAAACCGCCTCGCCTAGTCAACCGAGGAACCGCTGGAGTGCCGCGCGGATGCCGTGGGCATCGAGCCCGTGGGCTGCGCGATGCTCCTCGGGCGTCCCGTACCGGCGGAGCTCGGGGTTCTCGATCCCGATCGCGAGCACGCGGTGCGGACGGTCGACGAGCGCCGCGGCGATCTCGGCCGCGGAGGTCCCGGCGAGGTAGGGCTCGACGAGGATGACTTCGTCGCCGTCGCCGACTGCCTCGCGGAGCTCGACATGTGGGAAGGGCCGCACCGTCGTCAAGTACGCGAGCCCGACATCGAGGTCGGCGGTAGCCTCGAGCATGGGCGCGAGCGTCGGGCCGACGGCGAGCACGAGTGGTAACCCGTCGCGCAGCCGGACGAGGCCGTCGCTGTCCACGGGCGCGGGGTTCTCCTCCAGCGACGTCCGGATGTACACACGGTCGTTGCCGCAGAGGGCGCGCGCGAAGGCCCGCTCGAACTCGTCCGGGTGGCCCGGGACTTCAATCCGCCAACCCGGGAGCGCCGCCAGCAGCGCGACGTCCTCGGGTGCGTGGTGCGTGCGTCCAGCCGCGGATGCGTCGTAGGAGGCGCCGTTCGAGACGAGCACGGCGCCGAGGTCGTTGTGGCCGAGGTCGAGCTTGATCTGCTCCCACGGCCGCTCAACGAGAAACGGCGCGTACGAGTGCACGATCGGCCGGTAGCCCTCGAGTGCGAGCCCGGCGGCGACGCCGATCATCAACTGCTCGCGGATGCCGACGTTCACGAGTCGGGGATTCGAGGGGAGCTCGCCGGCGCCGATTTCCGCAATCACCGCCCACACGCGCTCGTTGTTCCGGAGCGCCTCCGCCGTCAGTTCGTAAAAGCGCTGCCGCATCGTCGCGCTCATCGCGTCACCTCAGCGACGACGCAGACAGGTCCTCCAACGTGCTTGCGGGACAGGACCATTTCGATCTGGTCGTGGTCGCGCCCGTCAATCGTCAAGGCGTCCCAGCCCTCGGCGTCGAAGCGTTGGGCGATTCCGCCGGGCCACCCGTACGTCGCGCTGCGATTGTCGATCACGATCGCGGTCAATTCGTTGATCCGGGCGCGGCCGGCGAACTGGACCGCCTCCCAGTTCGATCCCTCGTCGAGTTCGCCGTCGCCGACGAGCACGAACGTGCGCCGCCCTGTCAAGGCAACGCCGACGGCCATCGGCAGACCGTGGCCGAGCGAGCCGCTCGACATGCCCGCCGGCGACAGCAGCACCCGGTCTGGATGGTGACCGAGGATCGAGTCGAATTGGCCGAAGTGGTCGAGTTCCTCCTCGGGGATGAGTCCCTTGGCGGCGAGCACGGCGTAGTACGCCATCGGTCCGTGCCCTTTAGAGAGCAGGAATCTGTCGCCGTCGCCGAGGACGCGGTCGTACAGGACCCAGAGCACGTCGAGGGTCGAGAAGGCAGCGGGGTTGTGCTTCTCGTCGCCGGTCATGCGCCCGAGCAGAGCAGGCAGATCCTCGTGTCTGGGCTGCGTCGTAATGGTCACGGCGTCGAGCTGAGGGTAGAACCTCAACTAATATTTAGGTCAAGTGCTACCGGACGAGATCACGATCGGCGAACTTTCGCGCCGCAGCGGTGTCGCACCGTCGGCGCTTCGCTTTTACGAGCGCCAGGGGCTGATCGCATCGCGGCGCACGGACGGCAACCAGCGGCGCTACGCGCGCGACACGGTGCGCCGTGTCGCGCTCGTCCAAGCGGGCAAGGCGGCCGGGATCCCGCTCGAGCGGATCCGGGAGGCACTCGCCACGCTGCCCGACGGCCGGACGCCCCGCAAGCGCGACTGGGAGCAGCTCTCGCGTAGCTGGCGCCGCGATCTGGACGAACGGATCACGACGCTCGAAGCGATCCGTTCCCGGCTGACCACCTGCATCGGCTGCGGTTGCCTCTCGCTCCAACGATGCGGCCTCCTCAACCAAGGCGACGAGGCCGCCCTGCTCGGTGCGGGCGCGCACTTCCTGCGCACCGCCTCGCCACGCGAGGGGTGAGGAGGGCAGGCGGATCGTCGCCCACAAACAAGACCAGCCGACGGGGACGAGTCTCGACAGGCCGGATCTGCGTCTGCGGTCCGCGGCGGGGCGGATGACGTTGCAGATGCTGGCCGTGTTCGCCGAGTTCGAACACGCCACGATCGGTGACCGCATCTCCGCCGGTATAGAGCGCTCAGCTGGTGTTCGACGCGTACGCCTGCGAACGTAACGCCACGGTTTTGCGCAATGTCCGAAAAGTGGGCGCGGCTGGGATCGAACCAGCGACCTCTCGCGTGTGAAGCGAGCGCTCTCCCGCTGAGCTACGCGCCCCGGGCGGGCGAAGGGTAGCTCAGGTCCGCTCGGCGGCTCAGCCCACGAACGAGTGCGACGCCTCCGTGTTGCCGTTGACGTCGACAGCGCGGTAGGTCAGCGTCGTTCCGCCTGGGACGCTCACCGTGCCCGTGTAACGGCCGTATGCCGCGTCGCCGAGCTTGTACTCGATGCCGGAGACGGCGTCGTTGTCAGTGGCGCTCAACGTGACGTCGGTGCCCGTCGCGGTCGGCGTGGTCGTCCGTGTCGATGCCGGAGCGACGGCGTCGGTGAAGTCGAAGCCGGCGGCCCAGGTCACGCTCGCGAGCTTCGTCTGGCCGGCGAGCGACGGGTGGAAGTAGTCGCGGGTAGAGACGTCGTTCGTGGTGAACGCCGTGTTGAAGACGGCGTTCCCATCGAAGCGGCAGTGCACGTAGAGCGCGCACCCCTGGGCGAGCTGGGTGTTGAAGTCGATGTTGCGCTGGCGGACGCGCTGGCGCCGATCGACGTCCGCCTGCGCGGTGGACGTGGGTCGCGCAAGCATCGACTGACAGATGCCTGCCGTGCTCCAGGTCACGCGCGCCCAGAAGTTGTCCTTGAGCAGGTACCAGAGCCGGTAGACGTCCGGGATGCTGACGACGTAGATCCGCGCGTCAGGGAGCCCCAGCGACAGCGTCCTGAGCGCGTCGTCCAGCTCGGCGCGGAATTGCGACACAGGAGTCATCGTGGACTCGCTGGACGTGCAGACGTCGTTGGCGCCCATCAGGATCGTCACGTATTCGGACGCGTCGCCGACGACCGCGGTCGCCTGACCAGGCAAGTCGACCATCTTCGCGCCGCTCTTCGCGCGGTTCGAGGCGTGACCGAGGATCAACGGGTTGGCGGCGAGGATCCGTCGGTAGTGGCTGTTGACCGTGCTGCTGGACCCGGTCGACCATGAGTTCGACGGCGCATCAGTGAAGGGTATGAGGCCCGTGTTGAACGCCCGGGTGATCGAGTCGCCCGTGGATGCGATCGAGTTCGGGTAACCGACCTTCTCCGGGGAAGCAGACGCGCCAGCCGTCACGATGACCCCGACGATCGCGGCCGCGACGAAGACTCGACCCCTCATACGCCGCGCTTGCCCGTTGACTCGCGAATCAAAACCGCGTTCGAGCGGATGAGCGATCGAGCTCGCTCAGGCGCGCTTCAGCAGCTCGCGGGCACGCTC
This sequence comes from Actinomycetota bacterium, assembly GCA_046725345.1. Lineage (GTDB taxonomy): Bacteria > Actinomycetota > Thermoleophilia > Gaiellales > Gaiellaceae > JBKOYJ01. The sequence goes on from JBKOYJ010000052.1 coordinate 14,016, forward strand.
CCGTGCCCCGGCGTCGTGATCGCGCCAGAGAAGCTCGACGAGGATGCGAAGCACGTCGCGGATGCCGACGACGCCGCAGAGCTTCCCGTCCTGGACGACCGGCAGGTGGCGGATCCGCCGCTCGCCCATGATCGAGGCGGCGTCGACCACATCGTCGTCGGGCGTGACCACGTACAGCGAGCGGGTCATGACGTCGCGAACTCGGACCTCGCCGATCCCGCCTTCCTGTCCGGTCAGGCGGAGGACGTCGCGTTCGGTGAAGATGCCGACGAGGTCGTCGCCGTCGCAGACCGCCACGGAGCCGACGTTCTCCTCGAGCATCCGCGCGATCGCCACGTTCACCATCTCCTCGGGTCGAACGGCGACGACGCGGAGCGTCATCACATCGCCGATCCTCGCCATTGCCGCTCCTCTCCTCGTGACGATCGTCACGGCGATATTACCCTGCCCTGCTACCATCGCCCGCGCCCGGTCGCGCTAGGCGGGGAGCTAGCGGTTCCCTGAACCCGCAATCCGCTGAAGGCGGGGCCGAACGCCGCCCGAGGGGCGGAACCCTCGGGGCTTGGGCTCGCGCACGCAGCGACGACGGCCAGGTCCCGCGCACTGGGAGCGTCCGAACCGCGTCAGGTCCGGAAGGAAGCAGCGCTAAGGATTCCCTCCCAGGTGCCGCGGCACCGCCTGGCCCGAGCGAGCGACGCGAGTTCCTCCCGAG